>JAAZHE010000147.1 GCA_012510855.1 Bacillota bacterium
ACGTACGGCCCTCTAGGCGCTGGGCAAAGCCGTTGACACCAATGCGGCCGTTGGAAGTAGTTAAGATCAGTTCCTGTAGATTGATGTTATCACATTCTATTGCTCCGTTGGAGGTGCGTGCAGCCAGGCGGGTCCCCTTTAGGTCCCTAATAGTGACTCTGCCATTGGATGTCACGACACTGCCCCTGACATCCTGGAGAGACGCTATCTCGATCCTCCCATTGGAACTAGAGACCGCTAACTCATAGAGCCTATCCTGCGGCACCGACAGCTTAATATGTAGGGCTTCATTGGGCCCGGTCCTGCCGGTGACTTTTAGCCAGCTGCCGCCTTCCTCCACTTGCACCACTTCCGCGGCCCTTTCCCGGACTGCTTCTTCATCATTGCCCCGCACCTTTTTCTTGAGCACCAAGTGATAATGTTCCTCAGGCCATCCCACTACTTCGATGGCTCCATTGTCTGTAGCCAGTTCCAGCTTGATAGTTCCTTGGAAGAAAGTCCCCTGCCTCTCCTCTGTCACCGTGGAGAACTCGCCTACCCATTCGCCGATGACAGGAATTCTCGCTAAGAAAGCCGGAAGATTTGCCAAAGCAGGTTTGACTTCCTTTTCGATCCGCTCTTCGATCATCCGGGACAACTTCTCTGCAGCTGCTTCCACGTTCTTGGCAAAGCGCCTGGCTTCCTCCTCGAGGACCACTTCAAACTCAGCATCCCCCCGGTGCTCAAAGGCATCCCGGAGGCGCTCCAAGGTCGAACGCTTGTCCTTCGCCTCTTTTTCCTCCACGGGAGAGATGCCCTCACCATGTTCTCCAGGTTCTCCCATCCCCGGGGTCTTATCTACGCTACCCTCTTGCTCCAGGGCATCGAGCAGGGCAGCAGCTTCTTCGGAAGTAATCTTTCCCTCTTCCACCATTTTGAGAATCAGGAATCTCTCTTCGTTCATGTCTATCCCCCTTTTCCCGCCCAGTCTTAGCCGTCAGCGGCACGGTTCTCACCCCGCAGCCGGCGTATAGCTTCCTCGGCGCTGATCTCCCCTCTATCGAGGGCCGCCAGTACTTCCCGCCGTACTGCCGGGTCTAACTGCTCTTCCTCTTTATCCCTGGATCCCTGCACCACATACCCCAGTGCTTCGATGATCCCATCTAAGCGGCTCCGCACCGTCGGGTAGGATATGCCCAGAATCCGCTCCACCTCCTTGATATTGCCCCGGGCAGTGATAAAAACCTCCACAAACCGCTGCTGTTCGTCGTTGAGCCGGCAGAACTTGCACAGATTAAAGGTTCCCGTTAGGGAAGTATGACAATCTGGACAGTGAAGGCCTGTCACCTGCATCGGACTGCCGCACACCGGACATGCACCCAGCACCCTCCTATTGGACATTATCTCACCTCGACCTTCACATCTTTAATGCCTATATTAATATTATCAAGATGTCACTTTAAATTATATGCAGGGAAGTGTTTCCAGTCAATAACAGTGGGTCATATTTCACTAATAGACAGGAGATGAAAATGCGGAGGACTTCTTAACGTCAATCCCCCGCAGTCTCTACAAGCATTTCCCACTCGATTATTCCATTTGCAGCCCTTGGTAAATCTTCTCTGCCACCGATGCCGGCAGCCCCGGTACTGCCTTCAGTTCCTCCAAAGTCGCTTCTCTAACCCCCTGGACTGAACCAAAGTGGCGAATCAGCTGTTTTTTCCTCTTGGGCCCTACTCCTGGAATATCGTCCAGCAGGGAATGGGTAGTCCGCCGGGATCTCAGCTGCCGGTGGTAGGTTAAGGCAAACCGATGGGCTTCATCCCGCAGGTGCTGCAGGATACGGAGCCCGTGGCTGTCCCGGGGAATGGAAATTGGATCTTTCCTCCCCTCAATGTAAACCTCTTCAAAGCGCTCCGCCAAACCCAGGAGAAAGACGTTATCAATGCTTAGCTCCTTTAACACCTCGCTGGCTACATTTAGCTGTCCCTTACCGCCGTCGATTAGGACCAGCTGCGGCATCTTGGCGAAGCCACCTTCACCTCCAGCCCCCTTCTCCTTCAAACCCCTGGCAAACCGCCGGTAGACCAGCTCCCGCATCATGGCATAGTCATCAGGCGTGGACTTGCTCCGGATTTTGAACCGCCGGTATTCTTGGGGCGCCGGTGCTCCATCTTCAAAGACAACCATGGAGCCCACCGCCTCTGTGCCCTGGATGTTGGATATGTCAAAGGCCTCAATTCGCTGGGGAAGCTGAGACAACCCCAGCACTGACTGGAGCTCCGCCAAAGCCTGCTGCCGTCGGGCACGCTCCTGCTGCTGGCGGGTCAGTCTCTCGTTGAGGACTAGCTCGGCGTTTTTCTCCACCATCTCCACCAGCCGCTTTTTTTCGCCCCGCTTGGGCACCCTAAGATACACCCGAGACCCTTTCAGCTCACTGAGCCACTTGGCAATGACTTCTTCCTCCAACACAGCCTCCGGCAGAAGGAGCTCCTTGGGCACAAAGGCAGCTGTCGCGTAGTACTGCTGGACAAAGGCAGTGAGGATCTCCTGGCCCTCCTCGCCAGTTGGGGCATCTAGGAAAAAGTGCTCATTGCCGATTATCTTACCGCTCCGAACGAAAAATATCTGTACGCAGGCCAAATCCCCGGCCCGGGCGTAGCCGATGATATCCTGGTCGATATTCTCCAAAGCGACGATTTTCTGTTTCTCTATCACGGTCATCAAGGACTGAATCTGATCCCGCAGCCGGGCCGCCTCTTCAAAGCGGAGCTCTGCTGCGGCAGCCTGCATCCTCTGGGTCAGCTCCTCCAGCAGCTTCTCATGACGGCCCTCCAGGACAAGCATCATCTCTTCGATGATCTGTCGGTATTCTTCCTGGCTGATTTTCCTGGCGCAGGGGGCTGAACAGCGTTTAATGTGATAATTAAGACAGGGCCGCTCATCGGTGCCATCAGGTCCGATATCCCGCTTGCAGGTTCTGATGGGAAAGAGCCGCTGGAGAAAGCGGACAGTCTGGCGCACCGCCTGCACATCGGTATAGGGGCCGAAATAGCGGGAGCCGTCCTTCTGCACCCGCCGGACGATTACCACCCGGGGAAAAGGTTCCTGGAGGGTGACCTTGACATAAGGATAACTCTTGTCGTCTTTCAGCCGGACATTGTACCAAGGCGAATGCTCCTTGATCAGGTTGCACTCGAGGATCAGAGCTTCGATTTCCGAGTCGGTCACAATATATTCAAGATCGGCAATGTGATCCACCAAGGCCGCCACCTTGGGAGAGCTGTGGCGACCGGCTTGGAAGTACGAACGCACCCGATTCCGCAGCGAGACAGCCTTGCCCACGTATATAATCTCACCACTGTCATTCTTCATCAGATAAACGCCGGGTTTTGCGGGAAGCAGTCTCAGTTTTTCTTGGATATTTACCGGAACTTGGTCCGA
Organism: Bacillota bacterium; assembly: GCA_012510855.1. Lineage (GTDB taxonomy): Bacteria > Bacillota > Limnochordia > DTU087 > DTU087 > DTU087. The sequence continues at coordinate 3,424 of JAAZHE010000147.1, forward strand.
TTGAGTCATAGCCATGTCTCTTGTTCCTCTCTACTCAATCCCGGTTATTTCCGGATCCCATTACCTAAAGCTCTAGCGCACGCCTCCATGAGCTAGCCAACCGGCTTCTTAATGTCTATCCCATTTCTAAACCTATTCCCGGAGCCTTGACCCGAGATAACCCCCTGTAGATACCCTCAACTGCGGAAACAGACTAGAGTCTCTCGGATACTCAAGCATCACTGGCTGCAGCCAAGAGGGAATCATCCTGAAAAAGCTCTTCCCTCGGGGCTCCTAGATGTTCCTGGAGTACCTTCCGCAGGAACCGTCCGGTATGAGAGGCGGGGTTGGCCGCCACCTCCTCAGGGGTCCCGCAGGCCACGATCTGGCCGCCTTGGTCCCCTCCCTCGGGCCCTAGGTCGATGATATAATCAGCTGTCTTGATCACATCAAGATTGTGCTCGATGACGACCACTGTATCCCCGGCTTCAACCAACCGATGCAGCACAGCCAAGAGTTTTTTCACATCATCGGTGTGAAGACCTGTAGTCGGCTCATCCAGTATATACAGGGTCCGGCCGTTGCTGCGGCGGCTGAGCTCGGTAGCCAACTTCACCCGCTGGGCTTCGCCTCCCGAAAGCTGGGGAGCCGGCTGCCCCAATTCCATATAGCCTAAGCCCACATCCTGCAGGGTTTGAAGCTTCCGGCGGATCTTGGGAATATTCTTGAAGAATTCCAGGGCTTCATCAACCCGCATAGCCAGGACATCGGCGATATTCTTGCCCTTATACTTGATTTCCAAAGTCTCCCGATTATACCGCTTCCCCCGGCAGACCTCGCAGGGGACATACACATCGGGCAAAAAGTGCATTTCGATCTCAATGATCCCATCGCCACCACAGGCCTCGCAGCGGCCGCCTTTGACGTTGAAGCTAAATCTGCCCGGCTTATAGCCTCGGGCTCTGGCCTCTGGCGTCTGGGCGAAGAGCTCCCGGATGGCATCAAAGGTCCCCGTATAGGTCGCTGGATTAGACCGGGGAGTGCGGCCGATGGGTGATTGATCGATTTTAATCACCTTATCCAGATTTTCCACTCCCAGAATCTCGTCATGGGCACCCGGCCTCGCGGAAGCCCGGTGGAGGCGAGCAGCCAGTCCTTTGTACAAAATTTCATTGACCAGGGTACTCTTTCCGGAACCGGACACGCCGGTCACCCCGATAAACACTCCCAAGGGGAACTTGACATCTAGATTCTTTAGGTTATGCTCCCGGGCCCCCAGGACTTCTACGTACTTGCCATTGCATTGGCGCCGCTCCCGGGGAACAGGGATATACTTCTTACCCGACAGATACTGGCCGGTAATGGAAATCGGACAGTTCATTATGTCTTCCAAGGTCCCAGCGGCCACTATCTCTCCTCCGTGGGCACCAGCTCCGGGCCCGATATCTACTATATAATCAGCGGCTCGGATGGTTTCTTCATCATGTTCCACCACGATAACCGTATTCCCCAGATCCCGCAAATTTTTCAAGGTCTCCAGGAGCCGCTCATTATCCCTTTGATGCAGCCCAATGCTGGGCTCATCGAGGATATACAAAACTCCCACGAGGCTGGACCCGATTTGGGTAGCCAGTCGAATCCGCTGAGCTTCTCCCCCGGAAAGGGTTGCCGCCGCCCGATCCAGGGTTAGGTAGTCCAAACCGACATTAACCAAGAAACTCAACCGGGCTTTGATTTCCTTCAAAATCTCCCGGGCGATGCTCGCCTCTTTCTCGCTGAGGACCAGGTTATCGAAAAACTCCAAGGCATCCCTGACTGCCAGGGTGGTAACCTCATAGATATTCTTTTCTCCCACCGTCACAGCTAAACTCTCCGGCCGCAGCCGCGCCCCCCGGCAGTCCTGACAGGGAATGTAGCTCATGTACTGCTCGATTTCCGGCTGCACATATTGGGAGCTGGACTCCCGGAGCCTCCTCTCGAGGCTGGGGATTATCCCAGGAAAGTAGACGCTGAAGGTGCGGGTGCGTCCTGCCTGGTTGGTGTAGGGAAAACTCACCTTGCGGTCCTTTAGGCCCCAGAGCAAGACCTTCCGCTGCCTTTCGGTAAGCTCCCCGATGGGCTTTTCCTGATCAATGCCAAATTCAGCGCAAATGGCATCCAGCATCCCGGTAATCCACTTGCTCTTGGTCTTCGCCCAGGGGATAATCCCGCCGTCGGCAATGGAGCGCTCCTTATCCAGGACCAGATCGGGACTGATCTCCATCCGGGTTCCCAGCCCGTCACAGGTGGGACAAGCCCCGTAGGGAGTATTGAAGGAGAACATCCTGGGGCTCAGCTCCTCGATGCTGATGCCGCACTCGACACAGGCAAATCGTTCGCTGAACAGGGTTTCCTGGCCGTCGAGGGTATCGATGAGCACCACGCCCTCGGCCTTAGCCAAGGCAGTCTCAATGGAGTCAGCCAACCGATTCTCAACCCCCGGCCTGATAATGATGCGGTCAACGACTATCTCAATATCGTGCTTCTTATTCTTATCCAGCTCAATAGGTTCCGCGACATCCCGCAGCTCACCATCCACCCGTACCCGGACAAAACCATCTCGGCGGATGTCCTCAAAAAGCTTCTTGTATTCCCCTTTACGGCCCCGCACCACCGGTGCCAAGACCTGCAGGCGCTGCCCCTCAGGCAGGGCCATAAGCTGATCGACTATCTGCTGCACGGTCTGGGGGGCAATTGGTCGGCCGCACTTATGGCAGTGGGGATGCCCCACCCGGGCATACAAGAGCCGCAGGTAGTCATAAATCTCGGTGATGGTCCCCACTGTCGACCGGGGATTCTTACTGGTGGTTTTTTGGTCAATGGAAATAGCCGGCGACAGCCCCCCGATAAAATCCACATCGGGCTTATCCATCTGACCCAAAAATTGGCGGGCATAGGCAGACAGGGATTCTACATACCGCCTTTGCCCTTCGGCATAGATGGTATCAAAGGCTAGAGACGACTTCCCGGATCCGCTCAAACCGGTGAAAACCACCAGTTTATCCCGGGGAATAGTCAAATTAACGTTTTTCAAATTGTGCTGTCGAGCGCCCTGAATAACTATATGATCCCTATCCAAAGGGGTAACCCTCCTCATACTTGGCCCCAGCGAATGCCCGGTTTAGCCGGCAAATCCGATGAGCTCTTTACGGAGTTCGGCGATCTGATCCCTAAGCTCTGCTGCCCGCTCAAACTCCAGCTTCTCAGCGGCTTCATACATTTCTTTTTCCAGCTGTGCAATATAGTCCGCCAGTTGCTCCGGGGCCACCTTCGCCGCTGCCGGCTTCTTATCTACCTTGTATTCCTCCTCGGTTTCAGCAGCTCCCACTGCCTGGGCCAGGTCCTGAACCGCCTTCTTAATGGTTTTGGGAGTGATGCCGTGCTTTTTGTTATACGCAATCTGTATAGCCCGCCGGCGGTTGCTCTCATCGATGGCCCGCCGCATGGAATCGGTGATCACATCGGCATACATGCTCACCTTGCCGTTGACATTCCTGGCTGCCCGGCCGATGGTCTGAATCAGAGCAGTCTCTGACCGCAGGAATCCTTCTTTATCTGCATCTAGAATGGCCACCAGGGAGACTTCCGGCAAGTCCAGCCCTTCTCTAAGGAGATTGATGCCCACCAGGACATCGAATTCTCCCAGGCGCAGACCCCTGATGATCTCAATCCGCTCCAAGGTATCTATCTCCGAATGGAGGTATTTGACCTTTAACCCCATATCGCTCAAGTATTCAGTGAGATCCTCCGCCATCTTGATGGTCAAAGTGGTCACCAGAACCCTCTCTCCCCGGGCTACTACTTCCCGGATAGCAGCGATGAGGTCATCCACCTGTCCCTTCACCGGCCGCACCACTACCTCGGGGTCCACTAGGCCGGTGGGACGGATGATCTGTTCCACAATCTGCTGGCTCCGCTCCCGTTCGTAGGGTCCGGGAGTCGCCGAGAGATATATCACCTGGTTGATCCGCTGTTCAAACTCATCAAAGCGCAGCGGGCGATTATCCATGGCCGACGGCAGTCGGAAACCGTGCTCCACCAGGGTTTCCTTGCGGGAACGGTCACCGGCATACATGGCCCTGAGCTGGGGAATGGTCATGTGGGACTCATCGATGACCATGAGAA
>JAAZHE010000148.1 GCA_012510855.1 Bacillota bacterium
ACCAAGATGAAACAGAACCGGTGCGGGTGACTCTCCCAACCCGCTATGTCATCGAAGGGCAGACAACCTTCGAAATTGCCATTACCGCCAGTGACGGAACCGAGGAACCTGTCGGCACTGAGGGTGAGGTCGAAGAAGACATGGATGAGAACCGGTTTCGGCAGGGGCTGAGCCCGGTGGAATAGTAAGAACAGAATAACAGACATTTAGGCAGATAACCAAACCCCAGAGCCTTTGTGCTTCTGGGGTTTCTTTCTGCGTACAATAAATATTGCGTCTAAGAAAAGTGCAGTCGTAATAGGAAGGAATTACCAAAGCGATAGCGAATACCATATTCACAGGGAGTTGATAACGTTCTCAATAAAGCGAGGTCGGCAGCAGACAATGCAGAAGGCTGGGTTTAGGGTAACAATCAAGGCTGTAGCGCAAAAAGCCGGTGTTTCGACGTCCGCGGCGGCCAGGGTTCTGGGGAATTACGGTTACACCAGTAAAGAAATGAGAGAAAAGGTTCTCGAAGCTGCTAGAGAATTGAACTACGTTCCCTACGCTGTGGCCCGGAGTCTCATCACGCTGGAGACCCAGACCATTGGACTGATAATCCCCGATATATGCAATACCTTTTTCGCAGCAGTTGCCCGGAACGTAGAGAACGTTGCAAAGAAGTATGGATATCGTGTTCTTATGTGCGATACCGATGGGGAACTTGGATTGGAAGAAGAGTACTTGCAAGATTTGTTCGAGCGCCGCGTGGATGGCATTATCTTAGCCAGCTCCGCTTCTTGGGGGGCTCGCCATGAATTGGTTGCCAAATCCCCTATACCGGTGGTGTTGATCGATCGCAGTATCAAGGGTGCGAATCTGGATTGTGTTAGGACTAACCATGAGGGAGGAGCTTACCTGGCCACGAAGCACCTCATTGCTCTAGGTCATCGGCACATTGGGATTGTCCTAGGTACTGGGGAAGAGAGTGTCCATCGGGAGCGGTTCTGTGGATATCGGCGGGCTCTAGAAGAAGCCGGTATCCCCGTGGATGAAGGTCTAGTCAAACGACGGGACTGGTCCCGGGGACTAGATGCCGTCGAGGATTTATTGGAGCAAAGACCAAGGCCTACAGCAATCTTCACCACCAATAATGTGGTAACCGTCGGTGTGCTGTCTGATCTAAAACGGCTTAACTTGAGAGTCCCGGAAGATATGGCCATCGTAGCCTTTGACGACTTGGACGTAGGTTTTCTGTTGGAATCGCCTTTGACGGCAATAGAACAGAATCCATCTTTGATCGGACGAACTGCCATGGAACTGCTTATTCAACGGCTGAGTGGCGATGATGCCTATTTACCTCCCCAGAAGGTGATCCTGCAGCCTACACTGACTGTACGTGCTTCCTGCGGCAGTCAACTAGCTTCTGCAGGGGGAAACTCAGGAAAGGAGGCGGCTTATGGATATCACTAGAGTCGGTTCATCATTGAGAGAGTTGTCGGTGATGAGGAGCTTTCAACGCAAGCGGGTATCCAGTTACGACAGAACCGGAGGAAATAGCGATTGGTTGACAATTGAGCCCAACCAGACTGTCGAAATCGCCCGCATTGAAGGTGCAGGGTGCATAACCCACATCTGGATGACCACTGCTCCAGTTACCCACATAGAGGAGGTTTATCTTCCCCGCAAGGTGGTACTGCGTTTCTATTGGGACGGGGAGGAACACCCCAGTGTTGAGGTCCCCTACGGAGATTTCTTCGGCATGGGACACGGCATCACCAAAAACTGGAGTTCTGCTCCCCTCAGCATGGGGCCTGAGGATGGCAAGGCCATGAACTGTTTCTTCCCTATGCCCTTTGCCGATGGGGCAAGACTGACAGTCACCAACGAGAGCTCCCAGAGCCTCAAGTTCTACTACTATATAGACTACGAGGCCTATTCATTGCTGCCGTCGGATGAGCTGAGGTTTCACGCTACTTGGCGCCGGGAGATCACAAAGGGCATCGATGCTCAGTCGGTGGACAACGCCTACTACTGCTTCGGTGGAGAAAACCGCACAGGAGAGGACAACTACGTAATCCTAGATGCCCGGGGCAAAGGCCACTACGTTGGCTGCCATCTCAACATCCACAACCTGCGCTTTACCCATGAGTGGAATTGGTACGGTGAAGGCGATGATATGATCTTCATCGATGGTGAACCGTGGCCGCCTTCCCTTCACGGCACCGGGACCGAAGACTACTTCTGCACTGCCTGGTGCCCGCAGCAGGAATTTCAGACACCCTATTACGGCATCATCTTAGGCGGCGGGCCCAACTGGAGCGGCAAAGTGACCCTGTATAGATACCACATCGTAGACCCTATCACATTTAACGAATCCATACGAGTGACCATTGAGCACGGTCACGCCAATCACAGAAGCGACGACTATTCCAGCACGGCGTATTGGTATCAGACTGAGCCTCACGTGCCCTTTGCTCCGCTGCCACCGGTGGAGGAAAGGCTGCCATTACCTGACATTAAGCCACCAGTATAGAAACGAGGTGATGACTGGAAAACAGCAAAGATAAGGCTGCTGTCATGTCGTCTAGGGGAGAACTTTTGCAAAGGAGGATAACGAATGAAAAGGCTGGTTGTTACCGCTAGTCTAGTTTTGCTGGTTGTTCTCTTGTCTTGCAGTCCGCTGATGGCGGCTGACACCATCACGTTCTGGAAGTTCTCCGATACCTATGCAGATGAGACAATTCAAGAGTATATCGATGCTTGGAATGCAGCCAACGACGTACAGGTAGAGTTTGTCACCATTCCGTGGTCGGATTACACCACCACTCGGCTTACCGCAGCTTTTGCCTCCGGGGAAGGCCCTGACGTTTTCTGGGTAAGCCCAGGTGACTTTCTCCGTTACGTAAACAACGGGATCCTTGAGCCGCTGGACAGCTATCTGACCCAGGAGGAAATCGACGATTTGCTGCCGGCTGCCTATGACAAAGCTTCTGTCGATGGTCGAATCTACGGTGTCCCCGTGGAGCTAGAACCGCTGGCAATTTTCTACGACAAGGCGCTTTTCAGGGAGAAAGGGCTTACCGAGCCGGAGTCCTGGGATGAGCTGGTGGAAGTAGCTAAGGCGTTAACCACTCCCGACCGATTTGGGCTAGTGATTGAGCCCCACGCTGACTTCTACGCTCTCTTCTCTTGGTATCCGTTCCTCTGGTCCGCGGGCGGCAGGGTGATGAATGATGATTGGACAAAATCCGAATTTGACTCCCCTGCTACCATCGCTGCCTTGCAGTTCTGGGCAGACTTGACCAACAAGTATGAGGTTTCGCCCAAGAGTCAGCCCTCTGCTTCCAATGATATCAGCATGCTGGGCAGCGGATTCTGCGCTATGCAGGAGAGCGGTATGTGGGCAGTTAAGGTCCTGGAGAATGACTATCCAGACCTTGAGTGGGGAGTATTCCCAATTCCTCCCAAGGAGAAAGGTCAGCCCAGCATCAGCGTCACCGGTGGGTGGATGCAGGTAGTCAATACCAAATCTCCCTTGGCCAAGGAAGCTGTGGCCTTCACAAGGTGGCTCTTCTACGAGTCCGACTTCCCAGAGGTATGGACCACGGTGAAAAACAGCAAGATGCCGGCACTAAAAAGCGTCATGGAAGCCAACGCAGATTACTTCAACTCAGGGAATCTCAAGGTGTTCACCGATAGAATTATCCCGTCGGCTAGACCAGAGCCTCGCTTCCCTCCGCTGGTGCAGCGGGCTATCTTGGATGCTCTGCAGGGCGTAATGTTTGGCGGAGTACCTGTTGATATGGCAGCTAAGACAGCACACATGCAGATTCAACAGTTCTTGGATACGTATGACGGTGCCAGATAAGGACCGTCGAGGGGTAAGGTAAGTCGGCCCGGTTCCTTAAAGCTGGGCCGACTTACTGACGCTTATCGGTCAGGGGGTGGGCATTGCAATGCGCAAGCGAAACTGGGAGGATATAGTGACCGGTTACTTATTTGTGGCACCGGACCTCATCGGATTGCTAGTCTTTGTCATGGCACCAGCTGCCCTCGGCTTCTTTTTGAGCTTCTATGAATGGAACGGGTTGGGTCCCATGAAGTTTGTCGGACTCAGCAATTATACCAGGATGTTTGCCGATCCCATATTCCGTCGGTCACTGGGTACGACTTTCAAGTATGTGCTGTACTTTGTACCGTTCAATTTCGTCATGGCTATGGCTCTCGCTTTGTTGGTGCAAAGGCGAGGCTGGGGGATCTCTTTTTTCCGCGCCGTATACTTTGCGCCGGCGTCTATCTCTCTGGTGGTAGTATCCTTCGTGTGGAAATACATGTTTCAGCAAAACGGTATGATTAACGGTGTCATCAAGAGCTTGGGTCTGCCGGGACAGCCGTTTCTCGGGTCCATGTCCCAGGCTTTGGGTGTTCTCCTGTCGGCTTCGTTATATCTTTCTGTCGGATATTTTATGGTGATTTTTATTGCCGGTCTTAATGAAATACCTGACACGTACTATGAGGCGGCCCGGGTGGACGGTGCATCGAGGGTACAGCAGTTTTGGCATATCACACTGCCTCTAGTGAAACCTACCAGTTTTTTTGTCTTGGTGATGAGTCTGCTCCAAGGTTTTCAGGTGTTTGACCAGATCTACGTTTTAACTGGGGGCGGTCCTTTCTATTCAACTACAACTACGGTGTTCTACGCGTTTCAAAGTGCGTTTCATTACTACCAATTTGGCTATGCCTCTTCCATCACTGTCTTTGTCTTTCTTATGCAGGTGTTCTTCTCCTTGGTCTTGTTCCGGTCTTTGAAAGGTGGGGAGATACAGTGAA
>JAAZHE010000149.1 GCA_012510855.1 Bacillota bacterium
AACGTATACAGACTGGGATCAGGTCATAATTCCGAGAAAAACTGTAGCTGAGCACAATCCCAGCCTCCTCCTAGATTTCTATCGCTTTGCGTCGGATATGAAGGTACAGTATCAAAGGCGGCAGATTGAGATTCTCCGCCGCCATACGACCAATCAGTTTATTACTCACAACCTAATGGGGCTTTTCCCAGAAATAGACTACTACGAGCTAGGCGCGGACTTGGATTTTGTTTCTTGGGATAACTACCCGAGGCTACTAGGGTCACCGGATAGAGCTCGTCTGGCGATGACCCATGACCTCATAAGAAGTATACGGAGACGAAGTTTCTGGGTTATGGAGGAGCAAAGCGGACCCAGCGGGTGGGGTATTGTTCAATCAACACCTCGGCCTGGAGAAGTCCGTCTTTGGACATATCAAGCTGTCTCTCGAGGAGCGGATGGCATCGTCTATTTTCGCTGGCGCACCTGTCGGTTTGGCACTGAACAGTTTTGGCATGGTGTGATCAATCACGATGGTTTACCCCGACGTCGCTACGAGGAAGTGCAGCGGACTGGCTCTGAACTCAAGCGACTTGCTCCATTGCTTGAAGGCACAGTGGTCAAAAACGAAGTGGCTTTTCTCTATTCCTATGACCAGCTTTGGGCTTTGGATATCCAGCCCAATAATCCTCGACTAAACTACACCGACGTGGTCAAAGAGTACTATACGTGTCTTCATGAGCGCAACATTGGAGTAGATTTTGTCAATCACGATGATGATTTGTCCCAATATAAGCTGCTGATAGCGCCCTTAGTGTACATGGTATACCCAGACTTGGCGGCTCGACTAGCTAGGTTTGTTCAAGACGGAGGAGTGTTGATCACTACCTTTAGATCGGGAGTCAAGGACTGGAATAACATCGCCACAGATAAACCGCTGCCAGGAGAGCTGGCCTATCTTCTGGGGATAGAGATATCGGACTATGACTCGTTTTACGGTGACAAAGTTGGTGTTCGGTTAGAGTTAAACGGCGAACTGAGCGAGGGAAGTGCCGACACCTGGTGTGATGTAATCACTCCCCAGTCGGCCAAGAGGCTGGCTGCATACACATCAGAATACTACAGCCACGAGGCGGCAGTTACTGAGAATAGGGTCGGCAAGGGCAGGGCGATCTACATAGGGACCCGTCTTGACTCTAACCTCAGATCTAAACTGATCGACTACGCCCTTCTTGAAGCGGGAGTGGCGAAAGGGCTGCTTGCCCACAGCGGGATAGAGGTGGCAATCCGAGAGAAAGACTCAATGAAACTAATTTTCTTGATCAATCATACGGACCAAAAGCAGACTGCAGCCTTGCCCGGCAGGTATAGCAGCTTGTTGTCAAATAGGTCCATAGCGGGAGAGATTGAACTGGAGCCCTATGGTGTAGAAGTGCTGAAGGAAGCTGAGCTGTTCTGAACAGCGAATGTCTAGTTGAAGGATGAAGGGATTGTAGGTCACGGTGAACCTAGGAAGGTAACCGGGTTTGGGTTTACTGCCGGGAGTAGTGAAGGAGGTAAGATTATGGGCTTTCCCCGTACAACCGTTGGAGGGCTTTCCGTTTCCAGAATGATAATCGGCACTAACTGGTTCCTTGGCTGGAGCCATCAAAG
>JAAZHE010000150.1 GCA_012510855.1 Bacillota bacterium
GGGCAGGGGCCATGTAATCTCTTCACCTTTGCGGAGCTTGCCTAGGAGATCTTCACTCAAATCGGCCAAGACACGGATAGGCGCCCCTAACCATTTGGCACTTACCCTCGCAACTGCAGCTGCCGCTGCCAATAGGATTAAAAGGAAAGTTAAACCATAGTTGTAGAAACCGTAGAGCCTATCGACATCTTCTGCGATAGGTCGCTCTACTACCAACGTCCAGGGGATGTCGACGACTAGTTCACTGGTAAGAATAGGCTCTTCCAGCACATAGTAAGATCGCCGCCACTGCTCAAGAATGGGCAAAGATTCGTCAGCGGCCATGTGGTGCTCAATCCCGCCTTCCAAGAGGTGGTGGAACTCTCTCGGGCCACTATGCCGCAACTCTGTCCCCGGTACGTTCTTGGAGTTGGTGCTGGCAATTACTCTACGATGTTGGTCAAGCAAAGTGATTTCACTATTGTCATGGGTAAAGGACCTAAGGAGCGCTTTGGCAAAAGTAAGATCAAGAAGACCAGCTGCATAGCCAGATAGCTCCCCATGGCTAAACACAGGAAAAGCCAAGACTACTACAGGAGTACCGGGCTTGTCCACTGCTGAAAGGGACTCGGTGAGGATCAACTCAGAAGTTGTCGGTTTCTGGGTACGGATCAGCTCCTGATAGTAATCTCGATGAGCGAAACTCCTTCCCACATTTGGCACCCCGGCGCTGTCAAAAGCCGGACTAAAACCAATACTTGTCCCGTCTAGATCTCCCACGTAAAGACCCAACAGACCATAACTTGCTTGGTCTATTAATTCAATGTCTTTCTGAATATCGGCAGCAGCGAGGGAGCCAGAACCGACCCTTTCAGCAACTAAAGCTATGGTCTGACTCAACCCCGCAAGCTCATTTTGGATAGCCGTTGAAATCGCCAGGTGGCTGGTTCTAAGCTCATTTCGTATCTCCTGTTCTATCGCTCGAAATTCATACCAGCTCTCGAAAGATACCAGGAGCAGGATGCTTATACACAAAAAGGCCATGGTTAAGGTGGCAAACACTCTTCTCAATGAAGGCAGTCCATTGCTTTCTCGCCGATGGCCATCAAACAGTACAATAATTGCTTCTGCAATGACTGCATTACCAATTCCATTGACGAGCATCCTCAGCGTAACGAAGACAGAGGCTGGCTGCGTCAGAGTCCACCCGCCTATGCAATGAGATAAGGCGAACAGCAGAGCCAATCCCACCCAATAGGATACAGCCAAAGATGAGATGCTGTACTTTGTCCTCCGCCGCAAGTAACCTACAAATAGTCCTTCAAACAAATAAACCAGGGGACTATACGGGGGATATCCACCGATGAATGCTGAAAGACCCGCAGTAAAGCTTCCTAATAGACCTGGGGAAACACCCCAGTAGCGGATCAGCACCAGCAACGCAATGCTTCCCCACAGCCATTCGAATCCAAAAAACACTTTAATTGGAACGATATTCCCGACCCCAACGATGATGATCAATGCACTCGGCAGCGCCGCTCTTAGAAACCCACCCATTGCGGCCAGAGCCTCCCCACAGAAGCTTGCCAAGGACTCTCCCGTTTACCATCAATAAGTCGCACTTTTCATCTTGAACTATGTAGGCTTTTCTTTGCTCATATGTAATTTTGATGAATTTTGTATGTAGACTTTATTAACTTACCATATTGGTTATCTTTTATCAACTAAAATCTTCCAAGTATACTTGTTCCGCCATAAGAAAAAGGCGGGTGCAGGCTCGGAGCCCCACCCACCTTGATTCGGCACCTTGATTCGAACCTATATTGATTCGGACCTATAGGCTTACCCAAGAATCTATAGCCTGCGGTTGTACCTCCATCCAGCCCTAGTGAAGCCTCTCCCATGCTCACCGAAAGGATACAGACTGCACGCGGGAGCTTGTGAGGAATTAAACGCTATCTCCGCTGGAGAAACCTCCTTTTGATGAAGACTGCCGCCGCTGCCAGGGCCATAAGCCCCAAGACAGCGACCGTGAGCAATGAATAGAGATCCAGATATGAGACCACTTTTTCCCATGCCTCACCTGCCAACCGGCCTAAGTAAACGAGGACGGTATTCCAGATCAGGGTGCCCATAATGGTTAGCGGCAGAAAAATCCCTAGTTTCATCTTGGCCATACCCGCCGGGATGGAAACCAAACTCCTGACAATGGGAACAAAGCGGCACAAGAATACAGCCCTGCTGCCGTGGCGATTGAACCACTGGCCGGCCCGGCGCACATCCTCCTGCCTCAGCCGCAGACTCGTGGCCAGTTTGCTGTTGAGCAGACTCTCGAGCCGCCGGGTGTTCAGCCCTCGGCCAAGGGTATACAAAATGAGGGCGCCTGCCACAGAGCCGGCTGTGGAAGAAAAGACTACTCCCCATACAGTCATGGTGCTGTAGGTAGTCATGAATCCGCCGAAAGCCAAGATGATCTCCGATGGAATCGGGGGGAAGATATTCTCAATGGCGATCAGCAAGAAAACACCTAAATAACCGTAGTTGCTGATGATATCTATAACAACTTGTTGCACCAAATCTCCCCCAGTCACAAACGCAGGCCTTAGCTGCAGCCTTCTGCTGTGTTCTCTATGTTCCTTGCCATGTGCCTTCCGGCAAAGGCAGATCCAGAATATCCCTGGCCACTATCACACCACTGGCTGATGCTTGTATCAGTCCTCTGGTAACTCCTGCTCCGTCGCCGATGGCATATAGACCTTCAATTTCCGTGGCCATATTGGGCTTGACATCTACCCGGGCGGAATAGAACTTCACCTCGACTCCATACAGCAGGGTATTTCTAGAATAAAGGCCGGGGATGATATTGTCCAAGGCTCTCAGGGTCTCCACGATGGACATCAAATACCGATGGGGCAGCGCGTAGCTGAGATCTCCGGGTACAGCACTAGGCAGAGTAGGAATCGTAGTCGACTTCTTGAGACGGTCTTTGTCGGTACGACGGCCCTTCAAGAGGTCGCCAAGGCGCTGTATCATTACCCCGCCGCCGGTCAGCATGTTCGCTAAGCGGGCTATATACTTCCCATATTCGATGGGCTCCTTGAAGGGTTCGGTAAACCGAGTAGAGACCAAGAGAGCAAAGTTGGTGTTGGGCGTCCTCAGGCGGGGATCTTGGTAGCTATGGCCGTTGACAACCGCCAAGTCTCCTTCATAGCGCTCCTCCGATACAACACCCCCCGGATTCATACAGAAAGTGCGGACCTTGTTATCAAAGGTGTCGGAGTAATACACCAGCTTAGCCTCATAAAGCTCTCTGGTCAGGTGATCAATTATGGCATTGGGAACCTCTACCCGCACTCCGATGTCTACCTCGTTATTCTCAGTCTTGAGACCTAGGCGCCTGCTTTCTTCAAGCATCCAACTAGCACCGCCCCTGCCGGGGGCAGCGATGACATATCGGGCCTTGACCTCTACAGGTTCCTTGCCCTTCCGCTGCAGTCTGACACCTGTTGCCCTGCCGTTATCCGCCAAGATCTCCAGGACAGTGGTGAGCTCCGAGAACTCAAAGTTTGGCTGCTTTACCAGATACTGATACATGTTTTCCAGAATCTCCAATGATTCATCGGTTCCCAGGTGGCGCACCGGACAGGGAATCAATTGAATGTTATGCTTGGATGCTTCGTACATGATATCTTCTACAGCTTTGTCATTTAGCCCGTGGACTGCATCGGAAGCGCCAAACTCCCGATAAATACCGTCCACATAGTCAATCAGGTTCTGGACAGTCTTCGCAGAGAGATAATCGGTCAGCCTGCCCCCTACACTAGGGGCCAGACTCAACTTCCCGTCACTGAAAGCCCCCGCGCCCGCAAATCCACTGGTGATGGCACATGGATCGCATGAGGCACAGACCCCTGTTTTCCGGGCTACGCAAAACCGCTGGGCAAGGGAACGTCCCTTATCCACCAACAGGATAGATAAATCAGATGAGTTGCGGACCAGCTCCAACGCCGTAAAAAAGCCGGCAGGGCCAGCACCAATTATCACTACATCATAGTATGTCCGCATGTCTGCTCCTCCTAGACCGGTTTTTCCGCTGAACAAATAGGTACCCAACTGTATCCAAACTGGCCAGCAACACGTCTTCTACCGAGTCGATGTTGCGCTCTCGCAGCTGGGCCATTAACCAGCCGTAGTCTAGTCCTGCATATCTAAGGTTTGATTCATTTACAACGCCGTCTGCGATCAAGACCAGGGGTAAACCCTCGGGCTCAGTCTCCACCCCGATATCAGCCGGGACCACGGGCCGCTGCTGCGACTTTGGGATCACACTCAGCTCCCCATTGGTCTCCAGAATTGCCACCTCGACATCGGTTATGTTGCTGATCCCCTTGAGACGCAGCTGCATCATCAAATCACTGAGATTATACCTGGTCCGCCGCATCTCACTTTCGATGATTTCCCCACCACGAATTATAACGGTTGGAGTCCCTGTAAGCAAGACTCGCATGGTTTCGCTCTTGAGAGTAATATAGGATACGGTGATTTCTGCTACCGTGAGGGTAAAAATCGGAACCAAGGCATCCACCATGGAGATCTCGGGATTCTCCATGGGAAGAGCTGCCAGTTCGGCAATCATAATAGTGACAACGAGATCGAAGGGTGAAAGGGCTCCGATTTCCCGCTTACCCATGATCCGCATCAACAGTAGTAGGACTCCATAGAACGCTAAGGTTCTCGCCACGGCGGCAGTTACATTCACAGCAGTGTCCTCCTATTGCCCGTTTCTATCCTTGTCTACAATCAAGAGGCCGGCAAGGGGTCTCCCAGACTGAGAGGCTCAGGGCGAGCCTGCCGCCTGCCGGTGGAAAGAGTCATACCGGCACGGCAGCCGGAACTTCCGACAGTCTCAAATCAGCTCTGGAGACATTGCCGACCTCAAGTAGAGTATGCGTGACTCAACGGTCAAATATTCGGCCTCCAAGGTGGCAAGACCTGACTGCAAAAGGTTTCTGCCGCACACCACGCTGGGAGGGACAGCCGCCGCGCTCCGACCACTCTAATGGTCGCAAGTTAGCGTAAAGTTTTGGTAGGCGGTGGCAGGGAAAACGCGTGTGGAGATAAAAATAGAGACCTCGCACCAACAGATAGACAGAAAGGAGCGAGGTCTCATGAAGAGCGATGGCGTAGACATCGCCCTCAACCCTAGTGTAC
>JAAZHE010000151.1 GCA_012510855.1 Bacillota bacterium
GTGAAGGTAAGTAGGATGGTACCGCGCAGGTTGTCTTTCGTTCCTAACGGAAGACAACTTTTTTGTATCTAGGGAGCTGGAAAGGGAGGTCAACTATGCGTGATACACTGCAGAAGCTAAAGGAGACAGCTTGGCGCCAGATTGCCGAGGCTGGTGATACCAGGCAGCTGGACCAGATCAGGGTACAATACTTAGGCAAGAAGGGTGAGCTCACCGGTCTTCTCCGCAGTATGGGCTCTTTGAGTCCCGAGGAGCGTCCCGTTGTAGGGAAAATGGTTAATGAGCTGCGGGAGGAACTGGAGCGTCTGTTAAAGGAACGCTATGGTGCTTTAGAGGCCATGGAGCTGGAGCGGCGCCTCAAAGAAGAGAAAATCGACATTACACTTCCAGGCCGCAGGCCCGCCAGAGGCCGCAAGCATCCCCTTACTCAAGTTCTGGATGAGATCAAAGCTTTTTTCATCGGGATGGGCTTTCAAGTGGTGGAGGGGCCGGAGGTAGAGCTGGATTATTACAACTTTGAGGCCCTGAACATTCCCCCGGATCATCCAGCCCGGGATATGCAGGATACTTTCTTTATAACTGAAGATATTCTCCTCCGATCCCAGACTTCACCGGTGCAAATACGGGTCATGGAAAAACAGCAGCCACCTGTACGGATCATCGCTCCGGGCAAAGTCTATCGTGTGGACTTGGATGCCACCCATTCGCCTATGTTCCATCAGGTAGAGGGTTTGCTGGTAGACGATAGTACAACTTTCGGAGATTTGAAGGGCATTTTGGCGGCTTTCATCGAAGCGATGTTTGGCAAGGGACGGGGAGTTAGGTTTCGGCCGAGCTTTTTCCCCTTCACGGAACCAAGCGCTGAAGTTGATGTTGAGTGCATCATGTGCGATGGAGCGGGATGTCGACTCTGTTCCAACACCGGGTGGCTGGAGATATTGGGGTCCGGCATGGTTGACCCGAGGGTTCTCGAAAAGGTGGGCTATGACCCGAAACAATATCAGGGGTTTGCCTTCGGCGTCGGCGTTGAACGCATTGCCATGCTCAAATATGGTATAGATGACATTCGCCTCTTCTTCGAGAATGATATCCGTTTCCTAAGACAATTCTAGCCAATGAATGGAGTTCGGGGAGGGAAGGTAAGTCATGCGTATTTCATATAGTTGGCTGCGAGAGTACGTAGAAATTGATATAGAAGCGCCGGAACTAGCCCATCTTCTCACCATGTCTGGCTCGGAAGTAGAGAGCGTCGGACCCATGGGTGAAGCGCTGGACCCCAAAATCATAGTGGGTCAGATCACTGACCTACGGCCGCACCCCGACGGGAAATTACTCATCGCCGCTGTGGACACAGGTGGTGAAGTGGTTACTCTAGTTACCGGAGCACCCAATGTAGCAGTGGGCCAGAGGGTGCCGGTAGCCCTGGCGGGTGCCAGACTACCCAACGGCGAGACCATTACCGCTGTTGACTTTAAGGGCGTGATATCATCGGGGATGCTCTGTTCGGAGCGGGAGTTGGACCTGGGCCCCGATCACAGCGGGATTTTGGTGCTTCCCAGTGATACTCCAGTAGGGATTCCGCTGTACGATGCCCTAGGCCTGGGGGACATGATCATCGACCTAGAGATCTATCCCAACCGGCCAGATTGCTTGAGCGTCATCGGAATAGCGCGGGAAGTTGCAGCAATAACCGGTAACACTCTGCGACTGCCGTCGGTAAGCGTAGTAGAAGCCGGCCCGGCCATTGAGGATTTCACTTCCGTCACTGTAGAAGACCAAGACCTTTGCCCGTACTATTCCGCTAGGGTTATACGCAATGTCAAGATCGGACCGTCGCCCCTTTGGCTCCAGAGGCGCCTTATCGCAGGAGGCATGCGCCCAATTAATAACGCTGTGGATATCACCAATTTCGTGCTTTTGGAAATGGGTCAGCCCCTCCATGCCTTTGACTATGATAAACTGGCGGAAAACCGGGTCATCGTTCGGCGAGCCCGGGCTGGGGAGAGTATTGTAACCCTAGATGATGAAACCAGAATTCTGGATACCGAGACTCTGGTGATTGCCGATGGAGAAAAACCGGTTTGCATCGCCGGCATAATGGGCGGGGCCAATTCGGAGGTTACCAGCGGTACCACCAACATCCTTCTGGAGGCAGCCATTTTCCACGGCCCTAATATTCGCAGGTCAAGCCGCCGGCTGGGACTGCGGTCAGAGGCTTCGGCCCGTTATGAAAAGGGTTTGGATCCTGCGGGAGTAAGAAGAGCAATGGACCGGGCCGCTCAGCTGCTGGTGGAACTGGCCGGAGGGGAGGTCTGCAAGGGTGTGATCACAGTTGCGGCCCTTGAGCCCAAGCCCAAAGCGGTTGCCATTTCTCCCCTTCGCTGCAATCGGCTGCTGGGTGCAGATATCTCTAAAGGGGAAATGGTGAATATTCTAAGCAGCCTCGGATTTGAGGTGAAAGACCAGGGAGATGAGCTAGAGGTAAAGGTGCCCTCTTACCGTTTGGATGTGGAGTTGGAGGCAGACCTGATCGAAGAAGTCGCTAGGGTCTACGGTTATGACCGGCTTGCTGCTACTTTGCCCCAGGGTGAGGCTAAAGGGGGAGCGGGCTGCCGACTAAAGCTGGCTGGCCGGGTGCGGGATCTTCTCACCGGATTTGGCCTGACCGAGATCTTGACCTACAGCTTCGACTCTCCAACAAGCTATGATAAGCTGCTGCTGCCGGAGGATCACCCACTGAGGCGGGCAGTTGTGATCCAAAATCCTCTGACAGAGGACTGGAATATCCTTCGCACCACGTTGATACCCAATATGCTCAATGTGCTGCAGTATAATGCTCAGCGGCAGCATCAAGATCTGCAGATCTATGAGGTTGGCTCTGTCTTCATTCCCCGTCAGCTGCCCCTCCACGAGCTCCCTGAGGAACGCCTGACCTTGGGGGTTGCTCTGATGGGCGAATATCCCAGAGAATGGGGCCTTCCCGCCCGCGAGGTGGACTTCTTCGATCTAAAGGGTGTAGTGGAGGCCCTGCTGGATGGGCTGGAGCTAGGTTGTGAATGGGAGGCGGCAGAGACTCCCGGCTTTCATCCCGGCCGCTGTGCCTCTGTGGCAGTTCAGGGCGTGAAGGTGGGCATTGTCGGTGAAATCCATCCAGAGGCTGCCGCCCATTGGGACCTGCCCTCTCGGGTATATGCAGCAGAACTTGACCTTGACAAAATCCTGCTGCTGATTACCGGTGAGAAGCGGATCGAGAAGCTGCCCCGCTATCCCTTTGTCGCCCGGGACTTAGCTTTACTGGCTCCTCAAGATGTGCCGGCCCAGCACATCTTGGAGGTAATCCAGGCGGCCGGCAAAGATCTGATTAAGGGTGTTACCCTCTTTGACGTCTATCAAGGACCCCAGGTACCGGCCGGTTACCGCAGCTTGGCGTACTCTATCTTATACCAGGCAGAGGACCGTACTCTAACCGATGAGGAGGTTGAAGCTGTCCAAAACCGCATCATTACCCACCTCAAGGATGAACTGGGGATCACATTGCGGTAGCCTAGATATAGGGATGTCTGTCCACTCATTACCGGTGCTTTCGATTCAGATCCCGCCTGCAGGAATTTGCGGCGGGATCTGGAAGTTAATGCTTAGAATTGGGGCTTGTTATGGCAGAAGGAGGAGTTCCTATGGCCAAACAGTCGCCGTCTGGTGATCAAGTCCAGAGTGTACGGGTACGCATAGCCGGTGATGAGTATAATATTAGGGGCGAAGGCGGCTCTGATTATATCAAGGAACTGGCCCAGATCGTGGACAGCTATCTAACTCCAGTTGTGCAGCGATATCCCAATTTGCCCCGCAATCGGGCCAGCATCTTGGCTATGATGAACATGGCCCATGATTTGCAGGTTCAGAAGCGGGAGAATCGAGAATTGATGGAGTTGGTATCCGAGATTGAGAAATGAGGCTGTACACCATGACCTGGATTGATATCGGGATCATACTGATTCTCATCGTCATGATGCTTAAGGGCTTCGTCAAAGGTCTAGTGCGGGAAGCCTGTGAGCTGGCGGGAATTGTCTTGGGTATCCTGTATGCTTACCGGAGTTATCATTATTGGGGCGATGAGCTGATTTACCGGTTTGGTATACCGGAAGTAATAGCGTACCCGCTGGCTTTGGGGGGCATCATCGTGGTGATCAGTATGGTGGCCGGATTTTTCGGAATATTGCTTCACAAAGCCTTGCGCTATACGCCCATCAGTGTGCTGAATCATTTGGGGGGCATAGGCCTCGGCTTTGCCAAAGGATTTATTGTGGTCTGCATTCTGCTGGTGCTTTTGAGCGCCATACCCTTCGGAGGTCTAGGGGAGACCCTAAACAGGTCTTCTCTGGCACAGCAGTTCCTAGCCGTTGTGCCCCGCTTGTACAGTGAACTAGATGACTTGTTGCCCGATGAGTTTCCCCGATGGCACCGGGAGGGCCAACCGGTAGAGCAGGAAGTCCCGCCACCCTCTGCTCCATCGGCTGTTCCGGTGATTTGAGCTAATTTGAGATAGCACCAGCCGGTGATTGGTCTTGAGCAGGGAGCGGTCAGTACTGCCGGGGACCCTATAGGTAGAAGTTCACGGTGGGATGACTGAGATAGGGAGGCAGTAATCCGATATGAACAACTTAGCCCTGGCCAGGGCTTTTTTTGAGATTGCTGATCTGATGGAGCTAAATGGGGAGAATCCCTTCCGGGCCAATGCTTACCGGCGGGCTGCCCGGGCCATTGAAATGCTGCCCGAGGATGTAGGAGAGGTGTTTGAAAGAGGCGAGATCCAGACTGTCCCGGGCATCGGAGCAGCGTTGGCTGAGAAAATTGGGGAATGGCTAGATACCAGAGAAGTCAAGTACCTGAATGAGTTGAGGCAGAAGGTCCCGCCCGGCGTTGTGGAAATGACCAAGATCGCGGGCGTTGGCCCTAAGATGGCCAGGCGGTTTTATGCTGAGCTGGGTATAGCCAGTATTGATGAGCTGGAAAGGGCCTGCCGCAAGCGGCAGATCAGAACCCTACGGGGGATGGGAGCTAGGACAGAATGGAACATAATCCGGGGTATTCAGGCACTCCGAGAGAGGGGCCATCAAATACCACTGGGTGTAGCTCTCCCGGTGGTGCGAGAAATGCAGGCCCATTTGGAAGTGTTGCCCCAGGTCGAGCAGGTAGACCTGGCTGGTGATCTTCGCCGCCGTCGGGAGCTTTTGGACAAGCTGGATCTGGTGGTATCAAGTATCCATCCAGAAGAAATACTTAATATCCTGCCGGGACTGGCCGAGGTTGACGAAATCTTGGCGAGGGATGGAAACAGCATCCGACTGCGGCTCAAGAGCGGGCCGGAGCTGGAGATCTTGGTGGCGGCACCCGAATCATATTGGTGGATTCTGTGGAAAGCCACCGGCTCACCTGAACACGTTGCTGAGGTGCTGGCGTTGGCGCGGGAACAAGGGCTAGCAGTTGTTGACGAGATGGGCTCAGAATTGGGAGCCCCACTAACTGCCATCTCTGGTGAGGGTGAGTTCTATCAGCTGTTGGGCCTTCCGTTCATTCCCCCAGAAATCCGCGAGGGAAAAGGAGAGATCGATGCCGCTCGTCTGGGATTGCTTCCCCAATTGCTGGACCTTTCAGATATTCGGGGAGATCTGCACTGTCATTCCCGCTGGAGCGATGGCGTCATGAGCCTGGAGGAGCTGGCCCAGGTGGCCAAGGCTAAGGGTTACCAATATGTGGCTGTTTGCGACCATTCCCAGTCTCTCACAGTAGCCAACGGCCTATCGGTTGAACGGCTCCGAGCTCAGCAAGAGGAGATCCGCAAGCTCAATGAGAGGCTAGATAGCATTCAGCTGCTTTCCGGCATTGAAGTAGATATCTTGGCTGATGGCAGTCTCGACCTGCCGGACTCGGTACTCGCGGAGAGGGACCTAGTCATTGCCTCCATTCACAGCGGCTTTCGGCAGGATGTGGAGCAGCTCACTAGGAGAGTCATGAGAGCCATGCAGAATCCCCATGTGGATATCATCGGCCATCCAACAGGGCGGCTCCTCGGGAGGCGAGACCCTTATGCCATTGACATGGAGCAGGTAATTGAGATGGCAGCCAAGACAGGTACGGCCTTGGAGATCAACGCCTCCCCTGATCGCCTAGACCTTAATGATGTCAACGCAGAGGCAGCTAAAGAGGCCGGTGTAAAGCTGGTGATTAACACCGATGCCCACAGCCAGGCGGAGCTAGACAACATGCATTTGGGACTAAGTGTTGCTCGCCGGGCCTGGCTAACCAAGGATGATGTAGTCAATACTTGGTCCTTGAGAGAATTAAGGGATTATTTCTCCCGAAAATCGTGACGGAAAACCCTCAAACTGCCTTGAAGAATAGAAGCATCCAGTTACGGCGCCATTTGCCTGGAGGGTTTCCCATCCTGTAGTCAAAGAGTTAGGGGTAGGCGTTTAGCATCCCCGACACCAGCGATAGACGCAGCTTTTTGACACTAGCTATTGACTACAGGGGGAGATACTTTTGGAAAAGCCACGTCCAAGGGGTCACGTAGTTCTCCAAGCGAATCCTCTGGTAACAGTACTCCTGCTGCTGTTATCTTTTATTTTCAATCTCGGTTCTCCCGGCGGCGACCGGCTTCCAGCTGGTACGGGAAGCCATGCTCCAGGTCCGGTAGAGGTGGGAACCGGTGACCTGCGTTGGGATCCAGGGTCTTTGCAGGGCCGAGTGATTATCATTGATCCTGGCCATGGAGGCTCTAATCCCGGAACGCGAGGAGTGGGTCCCTTACCGGAGAAAGATATTGTCTTGGCAGTGGCCTGGGATCTAAAGGGAATGCTGGAATACGCCGGTGCCCAGGTGATCATGACCCGGGACGGAGACTATTCTCCAGGAGGGAAAAATGCCAACCAGCTCCAGGCAAGGGTTAAGATTGCCAACTCCAGCCCAGGTGATGTCTACGTTTCCATCCACAACGACTGGAATAATGACAGCAGGATAAGGGGAACCACAAGTTATTTTTACAGCGGAGAAGGTTACTATTTGGCTGAGGCACTTCAGAAGGGAATTGTAGAGGAGTTGGATTCCCAAAGCCTCGGTGTAAGATGGGGCAATTATTACGTACTTCGGAATACGAAAATGCCCGCGGCCCTGGTGGAACTGGGTTTTCTCAGCAATAAACAAGAAGCAAATCTCCTTGGCACCCGTTCCTATCAGACCAAGGCAGCCCGCGGTATCTACAATGGATTAGTTTACTACTTCTCAAACAGAGGATGATATGGGTAATCAGCCAACAACTTGACCCCGTAGCCGACGGAGCACACGCAGGTGCTCCCTTTTGGCTGTATGAGTCAGAAGTTCTCGGGTTTCCAGTAGGATCCAGGTGGTGCAGTATTGGGATCTTATGCAAGGAGAAGCTCCTGAGATAGGA
>JAAZHE010000152.1 GCA_012510855.1 Bacillota bacterium
AGAGGGAGACATTCATAGAGTCGGAGTTTTGGCAGAGATCAAACAGCTCTTGAAGATGCCTGAGGGGCAGATTCGGGTGCTGGTGGAGGGACTGCAGCGGGTAAGAATTGAGGAGTATGTGGAGACCGAACCGTGCTTTCGGGTCCAGGTACAACAGATCGCCGAAATAGAAGAAGAGGGTCCGGAAATTGAAGCTTTGATTCGAACGGTCCAAGACCAGTTTGCGGAATATGTGAAGCTCTCCCGCAAGGTTCCTTCGGAAGTGATCGTAGCCATTAATTCCATCAGCGAACCTAGTCGACTGGCAGATACCATTGCAGCTCAGCTGGTCGTTGCGGTGGAGAAGAAGCAGCAGCTCTTGGAGATTGCCTCCGTTAGGAGAAGACTGGAAGAGCTGGTACTGCTTTTGGGCAGCGAAATGGAGATCCTGCAGCTGGAGAAGAATCAGAAAGAGTACTACCTGCGGGAACAGATGCGGGCTATTCAAAAGGAGCTCGGCGAGAAGGATGCCATTGCTACTGAGGTAGAGGAGTTTCGGGAGAGGATAGAAAAGGCCAAACTGCCTAAGCATGTGCGGGAACAAGCGCTACACGAGCTGGGCCGTTTGGAGAAGATGCCGCCCATGGCTGCCGAGGCAGTAGTCGTCCGGACATACCTTGACTGGCTGGTTTCCCTTCCTTGGTCCAAGGAAACCCGTGATCGACTGGATATAAAGGTGGCGGAGCAGATCCTGGACGAAGATCACTACGGCCTGGAGAAAGTAAAGGAGCGGATACTGGAGTTTCTGGCCGTGCGGCAGCTGACCAAGAAAATGAAGGGACCCATCCTCTGTCTAGTGGGACCGCCTGGAGTCGGAAAAACATCTTTGGCCCGCTCCATAGCCAGGGCCTTGGGCCGGAAGTTTGTGCGTTTCTCCCTGGGCGGCGTCCGGGATGAAGCAGAAATCCGGGGTCACCGCCGAACCTATATCGGAGCAATGCCTGGCAAAGTGATCCAAGCCCTCAAACAGGCAGGGTCTCGGAATCCAGTTATGCTGCTGGATGAGATCGCCAAGATGAGTATGGATTTCCGGGGAGACCCTGCATCGGCCCTCTTAGAGGTTTTGGATCCAGAGCAGAACAGCAACTTTGGGGATCATTATCTGGAGGTCACCTTTGATTTGTCCAACGTGTTTTTCATTACCACGGCCAATGTCATCCACAATATACCTAGGCCGCTGTTGGATAGAATGGAGGTAATCCAGTTACCGGGGTATACCGAAGAGGAAAAACTGGAGATTGCTAAACGACATCTTTGGGGCAAACAGGTTACCGCCAACGGCCTCAAGGAGGATCAGATTTTCATATCTGACCAAGCCATTCAGAAGATCATTGGTGAATACACCCGGGAAGCTGGGGTCCGGAATCTGGAAAGGGAGTTGGGGGCCATCTGCCGCAAGGCAGCCAAGGAGATTGTCCAGGGTGAAGAACCTACCATTCGGATCAACGTAAACTCCATTGAAAAACTCCTCGGACCTCCTAGGTACTTGCGCACAGTCTCGGAGGGGGAGAGCAAAGTAGGTGTCGCCACCGGGCTGGCCTATACCCAGGTGGGAGGCGACATCCTGGCCATCGAGGCTACCGTCATGCCGGGCAAGGGTCAGCTGATTATTACCGGTCAATTGGGAGACGTGATGCGGGAATCTGCCCAGGCCAGTCTCAGCTATGTGCGGTCCCGGGCAGCGCAGCTGGGTATTCCCGTAGACTTCTACGAAAAACACGACATTCACATCCATGTTCCTGAAGGGGCCATTCCCAAAGACGGTCCCTCGGCAGGAATTACCATGACCACGGCGCTGGTCTCGGCGTTAACCGGACGACCAGTGCGGGGCGAGGTGGCTATGACCGGTGAAATCACCCTGCGGGGCAGAATCCTGCCCATTGGCGGAGTGAAGGAAAAGGTGCTGGCAGCCCACCGTGCAGGGATCAAACGGGTGCTCTTGCCTGAAGAGAACCGAAAGGACCTGGAAGAGATTCCCGTCAATGTCCGGAGAAAAATAGAGATTGAACTGGTGGATCATATGGATTTGGTCCTGGAAAAGGCTCTCTTGGCGCCGATTCCTGGAGCGGGAGTGGCTGTGGACAGCAACGATACTGAAGCTGATGCGTCCATGCCGTTTCTGCCGCCCGGTTTTGAGCAAAGGAGTCAACAGCAATGGGTAGGAAACTCTTGAATCTAAGGGATGGTATCTTGGAAACCAGTGCGGTAAAGCCGGCCCAGTATCCCAAGGATGCTGGGCCGCCGCTGCCAGAGATCGCTTTGGTGGGCCGCTCCAATGTGGGAAAATCCTCTTTACTGAATTCCTTGGCCAATCGGCGGGATCTAGCCAAGACGAGTTCCCGTCCGGGCCGCACCCAGACCATTAATTTCTACAGATTTGGGAACTTCCGCTTGGTAGATCTGCCTGGTTACGGCTATGCTCAAGTGGCCAAGCGGATCAGGGCCAAGTGGGGCCCCATGATCGAGACATATCTTTTGGAGCGGCAGCAGCTGGTGGGGGTAATCCACATCGTTGATCTGCGGCACAAGCCTACCGACGATGATTTGCAGATGTCCCAGTGGCTTCAGCACCATGGACTGCCCTATGGCGTGATTGCTACCAAAGCCGATAAAATCTCAAGGGGAAGATGGTTGCAGCATGCCAAGGTGACCAAAGAAGTGTTGGGGGTGGAACCCATTATCTTCTCAGCCCAAACCGGTGTGGGAAAGGCTGAGGTGCTGGCTTTGATCGCCGAGTTTCTTGGTTCCAAATAAGAAGCTTGCGCCTTGAATCTGGTCAGGGTTCCATGGCTCAAAGGCACTGATACAGGCTGGTTTTTGGGATGCAAAGGGAGCAGAGAGTCCATGGCGGAGAACAGACTAAAGGGGCCACCGGTTGAAGCCGGTGAGGAGAGAACCGTAGAAATCACCGGGTTGGGCCATGCCGGGGAGGGTGTTGGCAGAATTGATGACTTAGCTGTCTTTGTCCCCGGAGCCATTCCCGGTGACTTAGTAAATATCGAAGTAGCAGAGGTAAAGCGCCGCTACGGCCGCGGGAGAATTCTCAAGCTGGTCCGGCCGGCACCAGAGCGCATCGCCCCCCCTTGTCAGATTGCGGGGGACTGCGGTGGGTGTCAGCTGCAGCATATGGATTATGGTGCCCAGCTGGAATGGAAGCGGCGGCTGGTGGTGGATGCCCTTACTCGGATCGGCAAGTTTCCGGAACCTAAAGTACGGCTGGTCATCGGCATGGCTGATCCCCGAGGATATCGCAACAAGGTTCAGCATCCAGTGGCGGAAGTTGACGGCAAGATCGCTTTGGGCTTTTATCGCCGGGGTACCCGGAATCTAGTGCCGACTCTCCGGTGTGACAATAGCCACCCCCTCTGCAATCAGGCCCTGGCGGTGATGCCGCATCTCTTTGAGAAATACGGCATTACGGCCTATGATGAAACCAGCGGCCGGGGACTGATGCGGCACGTGGTGCTCAGAGTCAGTACTGCCCGGAATCAGCTGATGGTTATCCTAGTTACCAATGGTGAGGCGATCCCGAGGGTAGAGAAGCTTTTGGATGACATGAGTACTGCTTTGCCGGAGCTGGTCTCCGTTGCCCAGAATGTGAACCGCAAGCGGACCAATGTCATCATGGGCGAAAGCACTGAGCTATTGTGGGGAGAGCCTTACATAATCGAGGAACTGAATGGATTGCTCTTTGCAGTATCTCCCCTCTCCTTCTTTCAAATTAACTCCCAGCAGGCCGCGGTTCTCTGCCAAAAGGTGGTGGAGTATGCCCAGGTGAAGGAGGGTTCCCGGGCGGTAGACTGCTACTGCGGGACCGGTAGTATAGCCCTACACCTGGCAAGGGCCGGCGCCCAGGTGGTGGGAGTCGAAGTAGTACCTGAGGCAATTATCGATGCAAAACTCAATGTGCGCCTTAACCAGATTGAAGGGGCAGATTTTCGAATGGGGAGAGTGGAGACGCTCCTGCCCGAAATACTGTCAGAAGGACCAGTAGATGTCGCAGTCTTGGATCCTCCCCGGAAGGGATGCGAACCAGAAGTGCTGGATGCCCTGGTCGAGGCCCGGATACCTAGACTGGTATACGTCAGCTGCAATCCCAGCTCCCTGGCAAGGGACTTGGCGGTCCTGGCTCGAGGCGGCTATGAGCTGGCGGAAGTTCAGCCGATTGACATGTTTCCCCACACAAGCCATGTTGAGACGGTAGCGTTGATGTCGCGGCTGTAAGCCTTGATTTTACTGGGTTTGCGGGATTACATCTAAGTTATCTACTCGACCTAAGGAGGTAAAATGAGTACATGGTAACATGTCGATGG
>JAAZHE010000153.1 GCA_012510855.1 Bacillota bacterium
ATAACCGTTGCAGGCCAGCAGTGCATTACGTGGTTTTAGATCCCCCAGATAACCTGCAGGTAGTGTTGGCTGTACCTGCCTTTGAACTGAGTACCGCTGAGGCCCGAAGGGTTTTGCCTAAGGATGTGTCACACCAGGATGCAGTTTTCAATGTCGGAAGAGCGGCCC
Source organism: Bacillota bacterium (assembly GCA_012510855.1). GTDB lineage: Bacteria > Bacillota > Limnochordia > DTU087 > DTU087 > DTU087. The sequence continues at coordinate 169 of JAAZHE010000153.1, forward strand.
TTTTCGTGGCTGCATGGACCTCTAAACGGTGGGATCTCGTGGGGAAAGGGATGGAAGATAGACTCCATCAGCCTATGCGGGGGGCCTTAGTTCCGGGGCTGATGGAGGTCTTAGAAGCAGCTAAAGGAGCAGGTGCCATAGGCGCAGCCCTATCAGGAGCGGGGCCGTCGGTGCTCGCCCTGGCTTTAGAGGAACAGGCTGCTGCTGTAGCTCAAGGGATGAAGAACGCCTTTAGCAGTCATGGAATTCACTGCAGAATCATTAGAACAACTCCAGCTAGGCGGGGGGCTTTTCTAGCTGATTAGCAAAGGCTGGGAGGGAGAGCATTGAACATTGTAGTACAAAAATACGGCGGCTCATCGGTGGCAGATGTCCAGAAGCTCAAGGCGGTAGCCCAGAGGATCATCCGGACTAAGAAGGCAGGTCATCGGGTGGTGGCCGTGGTCTCCGCCCAGGGAGATACCACTGATGAACTGTTGGCTAAAGCTAAAGAAATCTCTCAATCGCCGCCCAAGCGGGAGCTAGACATGCTGCTGTCCACCGGTGAACAGATCTCGATAGCTCTCCTAGCTATGGCGATTGCAGAAGAGGGGGAGCCGGTGATTTCGCTTACCGGCGCCCAGGGAGGAATTTGTACCGACAGTCTTTATACCAAGGCCAAGATCTTGCGGGTAGACCCCGCCAGAATCCGCAGGGAATTGGAAGAAGGCAAAATAGTGATCGTGGCCGGATTTCAGGGCATCAATAACATGGGTGATATTACCACCCTCGGAAGGGGCGGTTCCGATACAACGGCGGTGGCATTGGCTGCAGCATTAGAGGCACATGTTTGTGAGATTTACACCGATGTAGATGCCGTTTACACGGCGGATCCCCGCCTTGTGCCTAATGCCCGTAAACTAGACGAGATCTCCCACGGCGAAATGCTGGAGCTTGCCAGCCTAGGCGCAGTTGTTCTTCAGCCTCGAGCAGTAGAGCTGGCGGCTGCTTGGGGAGTGACTATCCATGTTCGTTCAAGCTTTAACGATGCTGCTGGTACACTGGTCAAAGGAGACGATCAAATGGAAAAACAGAGGGTTGTCAGCGGGGTCACCCGGGATCTGAATGTAGTAAAGGTGATGCTGGTGGATGTGCCGGACCGGCCTGGGGTTGCCCATGAAATCTTCTCAACACTAGCTGCAGAGGTCATCAACGTAGACATGATCGTTCAGACCACCAAGCAGGGGCCTGTGACTGACCTGCTGTTTACCATCAGCCAGGATGACTATGAGGTGACCAAGGGACTCATAGAGGGACTGCAGCAGAAGCTGGGCATCACTAAAGTCCTGTACAGCGACCGCCTGGCCAAGGTGTCCATTGTCGGAGCCGGCATGATGAGCAATCCTGGAGTGGCAGCTACCATGTTTGGGGTGTTGGCTGAGAACGGAATTAACATTGAGGTGATCAGCACTTCCGAGATCAAGGTCTCGTGCCTTATTGACAAAGACAAGGTGGAAACCGCGGTGCAGGCCATTCACGACCGGTTCAAACTGGGCGAGGAGGTTACCATCGCCTAACTGGTTGGTTCAGTGCAGAGCATAAGGCTGGGACTCCTGGGGTGGTTAGGTGATCACAACGATACTCTTTGATTTAGACGGTACCTTAGTTCACTATAAATTTGACGATTTTCTCAAGGCTTATCTAGAAGGTGCGGCCAGGAAGGTTGCACACCTGATAGAGCCCCAGAGGTTTGTCAAGCAGCTCCTTGACGCCACAGAGGCCATGGTCAAATCACTGGATAAGGCCCGGACCAATAAGCAGGTTTTTTGGGATCACTTTGCCAATGGTTTGGAAGTCCCATTGCAGGACCTGGTCTTTCTTTTGGACGAGTTTTATCTGCAGGACTATCCAAAAATCCGAGAGATGATCGGTGTTGCTCCCCACCCTGTAGCTAGAAGCTTGGTGCAGCAGCTGATCGGGAAAGGGTATGAGGTGGTTCTTGCCACCAATCCTGTATTCCCTGCTGTTGCTATCTACGAGCGGATGCGGTGGGGAGGAGTAGAGGACCTGCCCTACGCTCTGGTGACAACCTACGAGAACTCCCGCTTCTGCAAGCCTAATGTCCAGTACTATGCCGAGATTCTAGAGAAGCTGGGACGCAGGCCCCATGAGTGTATCATGGTGGGCAACAATACTTGTGAGGATCTGGTAGCTGGAGATTTGGGCATTAAGACCTTCTTGGTTGAAGATTACCTAGTGGACGATGGACCTTTTTCCCGGGAGCCCGATTACCGGGGAAGTTTTGAGGACATGGTAGATTTCCTGACCAATGAGGAGTTCTTGAAAACAGCTGGTTAGAAGGTTTCCACCGAGGCTCTAACATAAGGGAATGATGGGAGGCTTGCACAGGTAAGCCTCCCTTTTGCTTTTTGCCTGGGTTCACGTAACTTGCCCTCGGCTGCCTGCTTCCGCTCTTGCTTCCCTTTAACGCTTTCCTATGCCTTGGTGGTAACAGTTGGCTATGCAAAAGAGTCAGACGAGCCCGAAGAGTGAACAAAGCGCCGTAAGAGAAGGAAGGACGAAAAACGCAGAGAAGTATGGAATGAACACAGAAACTGTAACACAAAAACAACATAAAGTTCTCATTGCAGTGGGAGACGACTCAGCAGTTGGAATATGAGCATGGCACAGTCCAAGGGGTGCCGCTGTGGGGTGGTAGATGAAGATGTAGTTGTTACCCCCTGGTTCTACGATAAGGACATCTTTGCAGCTGCCGGCCTTGACCCGGACCGCACGCCTGAGACCTTTGGCGAATGGCTAGACATGATGGACAGGATCAAAGCCGCCGGCTATACACCTATAGCCTGGGCTGGTGCAGGAGCCTCCGGCGAGCAGTATTGGGAATGGCTTTCGAGGACCGACTTCCATTCCATCTATCGGGATCCGGTGGAAGAGATGGACATGACTGAACAGCCTGGCTTTACCACAGGGCTCTTGACCTTCCAGGATCAGTCTACAGTGACATTCTACGGGCCGGTGTTTGCCGGTTATGTACTGGCATCGATCCCTTTGGTGGTCGTATTTCTCTTTTGCATGAAGTACTACATTACAGGGATTACCTCAGGCGCATTGAAGATTTGGAGCTAATAGGGGAGGTTGTCTAATTGAGCAGGAGAGAAAGCTTTGAATGGCAAGCTTCTTGGATCTGGGGAGGCAGCAGTCCGGAGGAAAAGAACTGGCATCAGGTGTTTAGGCGAGAATTCGCGGTGGATGATCCGGGAAATACAACTGAGCTTTATATATCTGCTGACAGCCGATATGTTCTTTTTATCAACGGAGAAAGGATAGGTCAGGGGCCTATCCGCAGCTGGCCCGCGGAGCAGAGCTACGATGTCTATGACATCACTTCAAGGATGCGGATGGGAGACAATGTTGTCGCAGTAATGGTCCACTACTACGGTGTTTCCACCTTCCAATATATAGCAGGCAGGGGAGGATTATTGTGCCAGGTGGAAAGCATTGATGGGGAGGGCCGCCGCACGCTCCTGGCTAAGACCGACGAAAGTTGGCGAACCATATCCCATCCTGCCTATGAGCGCAAGACGCCCCGCATCTGCTGTCAGCTAGGGTTTGAAGAGCGGTTTGATGCCCGCAATGACCTTACTCGGGGCGAGATCAGCTGGGTGGAGCTGGGTTATCCCGATGAGGATTGGGATCAGGCGCGTGTAATAGGACCGGTGGGAGTTGCGCCGTGGACATCTCTGGTGGAAAGAAGCATTCCGTTTCTCACTGAAGAACCTGTCTATCCGGTGGATGTTCCCAGCATCGGAACGGCAAAACCGGTACCCTACGGGTTTTCCATCAACCTGCATCCTTTGTTTTTCCCAAAGGAGCGGGATGCCAACCGCAAGCACATACGGGGAGCTCTTGTTTTTGCCATTGAGGTAGATAAGCCGACAGATATCACTTGGCATAAGCTGGAGGTCTACGGCTGGGGAGGCCGGGTGATGTTGGAGGGTGAGCCTATAGATTTGGAAGGAAAGCAGGAGGCTGCTGTTACACTAAAGCCAGGTGCTAATCTCGTTGTGGTTGACCTGTGCGGCGAGTGGCATGATTTGGTATATCCTTTTGCCATAGGAAGCGATGAACAGCTAAAGTTTACACTGCCCGCCCATGGTGAAGGAGATGATAAACCGGTCTTAGGGTATATAGATGGAAGGAAGGCTGGAGAGGAAATCCTGGCTAAGGTGCTGGGTACGGCAAGTGTCCGTGAGCTGGTGAGCTGTGAGGAAGTGCTGCGACATTTGCAGGTGGTTCCGGATGATGCGGTAATGGACAGCATTTTCGCAGCCACAGCCCGCAGAACCTTGGTGGAGGGTGATGTGGTCAGAATCCAAGGGATGGAGAATCTCTTCTCTGCCAACTCGGCGGAGACCATAGTCTACCCTTGTGAAGAAGGGATGGATATTGAGCTGCTGTTTGATTTCGGCCGGGAAATAGTGGGATTCTTGGAGTTTGAGATTTTCTGCGATGAGGGTGTCATCCTGGATTGGAACTGTTTTGAGGGAGTTCAGGAGGGCCGCTGGCTCTATACCGATAGGCTGAACAACACACTGAGGTATGTTACAAGAAAGGGCAGGCAGTTTTTCCATTCCCACATTCGCCGAGGTTTTCGCTATGCTGTTCTTACCATCCGCAATCTGAGGGAGCCTTTACGAATCCGAGAAATCCGCTGCTTGCTCAATACGTATCCGGTCAAGAAGAGAGCCAGTTTTCGCTGCTCTGATTATCTCCTCAACGAGATATGGGAAATGTGCCGGTATACAACCAGGCTTTGCTCCGAAGACACTTATGTTGACTGCCCGGCCTATGAGCAAGCCTTTTGGGTGGGCGATTCCCGGAATGAAGCGTTAATTGACTATTACGTGCATGGTGACTATCGTCTGGCTCGCCGATGCCTTGAGCTGGTGGCCAAGTCCCTGGAACGGTCGCCTCTACCTGAATCCCAAGTTCCCAGCGGGTGGCAGGATATATTGACAGCTTGGAGCTTGCTGTGGGTGATCGCTTGCGGCGAGCATTACAAGCATACCGGTGACCGCGACTTCTTGGAAAGGATCTATCCAGCACTGCGCCGGACCTGCGCTACCTTCGTTGGTGAATACCTCAATGACGACGGTCTGCTGGAGATTGAGGCGTGGAACATGTTGGACTGGGCTCCCATGGATACCCCCAATCAGGGTGTGGTCACTCATCAGAATGCTTGGCTGGTCAGAGCTTTAAGGGAAACCGCCGCATTGGCCGCAGCCCTAGACACTGAAACCAGTGCCGAGGATCATCAACGGTTTATGACTGCAGCGGCTAGGATTAAAGAGGCTATCAATCGGCATCTATGGTCGGAAGAATATCAAGCCTTTGTAGACTGCCGCCGGTTGGATGGCACTTTGTCTCCAGTAGTCAGCCAGCAGACCAACACCGTTGTCTACCTCTGCGATTGTGTGGATGGAGAGCGTAAAGAGCTCTTGGCGAAATATGTTAAGGAGGCCCCGACAGGCTGGGTTACCATTGGCTCTCCATTCATGATGTTCTTCAGCTTCGAGGCATTGGCTAGATTGGGCTGCTTTAGGGAGATGGTCGATTGGACCCGCCGGTATTGGGGCATGATGCTTGACAGGGGTGCTACCACCTGTTGGGAGATGTTCCCAGGCTATGAGCGGGACCGCTGGACAAGGAGTTTCTGCCATGCCTGGTCAGCAGCCCCGGGTTACTTCCTGCCGGCTTATCAGCTGGGGGTTAGACCTATAAAGCCGGGCTTTGCTGAAGTAATAGTGAGCCCGGAGCCAGCTGATCTATCCTGGTGTGAGGGTATTGTTCCCAGTCCCAAGGGAGACATTAAAGTCCGCTGGGATATAGGAGAGGAGTTCTCTATTAGCGTAGAGCTTCCCCCAGAAGTGCCCTGTGTGATTGAGCTTCCCGCCAATACCGGCAAACCCCGCATCATTCAGGGAACAGGAGAGATTGAGAAGAATGACCGGGGTCGATGGCAAGTTCGTGTCACCCAAGGCAGAAGTGCTAGACTGTCTGCCGCTGTTGAAGGGTAGTTTGACAGGTAGTGTCAAAGCTAGTTTTGGGGACAGACAAAAATCCCTTGCTTTTCAGTAGCACCGATGCTATAATAAATCATGCCGGACGAGAACGGCATGATAACTCGGGCTGTGGCGCAGTTTGGCTAGCGCGCATGACTGGGGGTCATGAGGTCGCAGGTTCAAGTCCTGTCAGCCCGACCATGTAGATAAGCCCCAAACCATTTGGTTTTGGGGCTTTTCATATTCTACCAAGGCCTCGATTCTGTCCTCTGTAGGGTTTGGTAGACTCAAGGTCCTCCTCGATTGAGCTGTATCCTCCCGACTGATAATCAAGAAAAAAGAGAAAACCTTCTGGCAGTCCCACCGTGTTGTTTCCCTTGAACTACTTTGAAATGGCAGGAACTTCTTTATTGACGACTAATGGGAGAGTGAGCGAATTCGTCAACAAGGAGGTTAGTCCCGGCATGATCAACCCAAAGCTGCCCAAAATATGGTATGGGGGCGATTACAATCCTGATCAGTGGTCTAAAGAGGTTTGGCAGGAGGACCTGCGTTTGTTTAAGCTCGCCCATATCGATGTGGCTTCACTCCCCATTTTCAGCTGGTCGCTTCTTCAGCCCGAGGAGGAGCGGTATGAGTTCGGCTGGTTGGATGAGATTCTGGATTTGATGGCTGCGAACGGCATTTATGCTTGCCTGGCAACTTCTACTGCTGCGCATCCAGCCTGGATGGCCCGCCGCTACCCTGATGTTCTGAGGGTGGATTTCTATGGGCGCAAGCGGCGGTTTGGGATGCGCCATAATTCTTGTCCCAACAGTCCTACTTACCGGCATTACTCGAGACTGTTGGCCAGCAAGCTGGCGGAAAGGTATAAGGATCATCCGACTCTGGTGGCTTGGCATGTATCTAATGAATACGGCGGTGCATGTTATTGTGATAACTGCGCCCGGGCTTTCAGGGTTTGGCTCCAGAAGCGCTATGGCTCTCTGGAAGAGGTCAATAAGCGATGGAATACAAGGTTTTGGAATCACACTTTCTACGATTGGGAGGAAATTGTCCCGCCCAACGTTCTTAGTGAGCACACTTCGGAATTAGACCACACCCGTACAGCTTTTCCCGGTATATCCCTTGATTATCAACGCTTCATGTCTGACAGCCTACTCGAATGCTACAAGCTAGAATATGAGGCTATTAAGGAGCATACACCTGATATTCTGGTCACCACCAACTTCATGGGAGCCTATAAGCCTCTGAACTATTTTGCCTGGGCACCATATTTGGATGTCATCTCGTGGGACAACTACCCCTCGAATAGATCGGATATGTCCACCATCGCCTTTAGGCATGACCTGATGAGGAGCCTGAAGGAAGGCCAGCCCTTCATGCTCATGGAGCAGACGCCGAGCCAGGTAAACTGGCAGGAGTATAACGCCCTTAAACGTCCAGGTGTAATGCGGCTTTGGAGCTATCAGGCTGTAGCTCATGGTGCAGACACTGTCATGTTCTTCCAGCTGCGTCAGTCCCGGGGGGCCTGTGAGAAATTCCATGGGGCGGTAATCTCCCATGCCGGCCATGAAAACACCCGGGTATTCAGAGAGTGTGCCCAGCTGGGCAAAGAACTTGTGGAGCTGGGCGATACTATCATTGACTCCCGCATCGAGGCCAAGGTGGCTATCCTTTTTGATTGGGAAAACTGGTGGGCACTGGAGTTTTCCAGCGGTCCTACAATTGACCTCAGATACTTGCCCCAGGATGAGAAGTACTACAAGGCCTGCTGGTGCCATAATATTCCTGTGGAT
>JAAZHE010000154.1 GCA_012510855.1 Bacillota bacterium
ATTCTCGATGTTAGCCTTTCCGTTATCCTTGTTCACCGCGCTCCCCCCTTCCTATTACCTGAATTCGAGCACTCACTTCCTAACCCCTTTGTAGTTGGAATCCTCTACTAATCTCTTCCCGAACCTGTCGATATTTAATCAGCAAATTGCTGAGTTGGCTCACCAACCTGGCATCCAATGGCCTTTGCTCCACCCTGCCAATCTGATCCTCTAAGACTTTGAGGTCATCTTTGAGGTGCATGATCTGCAGTCTTCTGACATACTGCATACAGGCCTTCGCCGGCGGCAGACTGCTCCGAGATGTCAACAAGCTGGCAAAAAACTGCTGGACGCTGAGGTCCTCGACATAATCAAATATCGCAGCCCCGTTCTCCAAGTGTCCAGCCTCGTAACAGGTAAACAAACACTCCATGGCCCGCTGCGCGACCGGATGGCGAAAATCCTCCGGTGATAAGACGCCCTTTACCCGATGGATCAGCTGTCTATTATGCAAGAGGAGACGCAGTAAATTGGACTCGATGTCCGAAAGCCCCTGGATGGCGCCGGACCACTGCCTCTGCACTTCAGGGGCCGTCCGAGAGCCACCTCTACCCTTACCATCTCCCCTATTATTGCTCTTCGTAGAGATTCTATGCCTGGAGCTGCTTTCAATACCTGCTTTTGCCTCGTAAGCCTCCAGTTCGGCGGCCAGCACGTCTTCACTGATCTTGAGTCTGGCAGCTGACCAACGAAGGTATTCGTTTTTCTCTACAGGACTATCTAATCCCGCCAATACCTCCATAATCCTTCCCGTGGCAGCAACTTTTCCCTCCACGGTCGATAGATCCGCCCGCCGGATAATGGTCCCTAGTTTAAACTCGGTTAATCCGGGAGCCTTGTTCAGTAATTCCTCAAAGGCCTGACCTCCATACGTGCGGACAAAGGTATCGGGGTCTTCTCCCCTCGGAAGCTCCGCTACCCGCACCCTGAGGCCCTGCTTCCGCAATATCTCCAACCCCCGCCAGGCAGCTGCTTCTCCAGCGGCATCTCCGTCAAAGGCAATAACCACTTCTTTAGTGAATCGATGTAAGATTCTAGCTTGATTCTCGGTAACGGCGGTTCCTAGGGCAGCCACGGCATTATCGAAACCCATCTGGTACAGGCTGATAACATCCATATACCCCTCAACCAAGATGGCAAACCCTTTATCCCGGAAGCCCCTCCGGGCCAGATCAAGTCTATACAGATTATTCCCCTTAGCGAATATCAGTGTCTCCGGAGAGTTCAGGTACTTAGGTTGAGAAGCATCCAGGACCCGCCCACCGAAAGCAATAGGCTCTCCCCGGCGATCGCAAACGGGGAACATCAGCCGACTCCGGAACCTGTCATAGCAGCGGGAACCCCGGCCCTCCGATGCAAGCCCCGCGGCCAAGCATTCGGCTTCACTAAAACCCCGCCGTTCAAGGTAACCCAACAGGCCCCTCCATTCGGCGGGAGCATAACCGAGGCCAAACTGCCGTGCTGTCTCACTTTGAATTCCCCTGGCCGCCAAGTACTGTCTAGCCAAACCGCCAGCCTGGCCAAAGAGATTCTGGTGGAAATACTCCTGGGCAGCTTTGTGCAGCTCAAGCAGCCGCTCCCTTTCCGACTGCTGCTGCCTTGCTTGGGGGCTGGCCCTTTCCGATACCACCGGTATGCCTACCCTTTCCGCAAGCCTTTCCAGGGCTTCACGGAAGGAAAGGTTCTCGATGGCCATCACGAAATTAATCACATTACCTCCAGCACCGCAGCCAAAACAATAGTAAAACTGGTCCTCTGGATTCACATTGAAAGAGGGAGTCTTCTCTTTGTGAAACGGGCAAAGGCCCTTCCAGTTTTTTCCTGCTCTCCGGAGCTCAACGTATTCCGATACAACGGAGACAATGTCGTTACGCTCCCTAACCTCGGCGATGACCCGTTCCGGAATGAGACCAGACATAGCATTCACCCCGCCCGATACGTGTTCGCTTTACAGGCTGGTTATCCCTGCTTTATAATGACCAGGCTTTCGGCAGGAAACGCTTCTCAAATTCAGCCAACGCGTACCGATCGGTCATCCCCGCAATGTAATCGGCAACCAAAACCTGCGGCTCATCCTGACTCCCGCTTTGAAACTGCTCCGGCAGCTCTTGAGGGTGAGTTAAGTAGTATTGAAATAAGGCGGCAATTAGCCGGTGGATCTTCTCTTTTTGTTCTGCAGCGCTCTGGGCGAGATAAATCCTTTCGAAGAGAAAGGCTCGCAGAGTGTCTGCGGCTTGGGCTACCAGGGGAGACATGCTGATCTCAGGCTTATCCCAACTGTGATTGATAAGATCCTTGACCATGGTATCGATCCTGGCCTTCCGGCCCCGGCCCAATACCTCTGTGCACTCCTCCGGCAGGTCCTCTTCCCGCAGGAGGCCGGCTCTAATGGCATCGTCAATATCATGGTTAATGTATGCTACCCGATCGCAAATCCGGACCACGGCGCCCTCCAGAGTTGCCGGCCACTCATCCCCTGTGTGGCACAAAATGCCGTTTCTCACCTCATAGGTGAGATTCAGTCCCAACTGACCCTCTCGGGAGGTTTCGATCACATCTACCACCCGCAAGCTTTGCTCATTATGGCGAAAGCCCTTCTCCAGCAATTGATCCAGGGCAGATTCCCCGGCATGCCCGAAGGGAGTATGTCCCAGATCATGGCCCAAAGCTATGGCTTCGGTCAATGCTTCATTGAGCCTCAAAGCTCTGGCCACTGTTCTAGATATCTGGGCCACCTCCAAGGTGTGGGTCAGACGGGTGCGGTAGTGATCGCCAACAGGCGAAATGAATACCTGAGTTTTTCCCATCAACCGGCGGAAAGCTTTAGAGTGGAGCAGACGATCCCGATCCCTTTGAAACGGGGTCCGCACTTCACATTCCGGCTCCGGCTGCACTCGGCCTCTACTCTCCACACTCAAGGCAGCATAGGGCGACAGGTACTGCCTTTCCCACTCTTCCTCTCTACTCCGGATATTCATCTCATGCCTCCTCCCCCAGAGGTTAGGAGTGCATTCAACATCCCTGTGAGGGTTTCCTCTTTGAACATAAAGAGAAGCCCATGTGAGCATGGGCCTCTCCCTAGTTCACTCACCCATTATTCCCCTGGCTCTTATCGGGGGAACTTGACCTGTGCCTGGGCAGCCGCAATGCGGGCAATCGGTACACGGTATGGCGAGCAGCTGACATAATCTAGACCTACTCGATGGAAGAACTCAATCGATGCAGGATCCCCGCCGTGCTCACCGCAGACGCCCAGCTTCAGGTCGGCCTTAACGCTGCGGCCCTTCTTCACTGCGATATCTACCAGCTGGCCGATACCATCCTGATCCAAGGACTGGAATGGATCCTTCTCCAGGATGCCTTCCTCAATGTAGATCGGCAGGAACTTGGCCACGTCGTCTCGGCTGTAGCCAAAGCCCATCTGAGTAAGGTCATTGGTACCGAAGGAGAAGAAGTCTGCGTAGTTAGCGATTTCATCTGCCGTGAGACATGCTCTCGGAATCTCAATCATGGTACCGATGTGGTACTCGAGTTTGACTCCAGCCTTCTCCATGACTTCCTCGGCAACCTTGATGGCATTCTTCCTGAGGATCTCCAACTCCTTTGCAGTACCAACCAACGGGATCATAACCTCAGGCACAACCTCGATGCCTTCCTTGGCCAGTTCGCAAGCAGCTTCGAAGATGGCCTGAACCTGCATGTCGTAGATTTCAGGATAGGTGACGCCTAGACGGCAGCCCCGATGACCCAGCATGGGGTTGGCTTCCCGCAAGGCTTCACTCTTGGCCCGCACTTCTGCCTCATCCAAGCCCGTAGCCTTGGCTACTGCTGCGATGTCCTTATCGGTATGGGGCAGGAACTCATGCAGCGGCGGATCCAGCAAGCGGATGGTTACCGGCAGTCCCTTCATGACCCGGAAGATCTCCGCAAAATCGCCTTTTTGCATGGGCATCAGTTTGTCAAGAGCTTTCTTGCGGTCCTCGGCGTTGTCGGCCAAAATCATCTGCTGGACTACGGTAATCCGCTCGGGAGCAAAGAACATGTGCTCAGTGCGGCAAAGTCCGATTCCTTCAGCACCGAAGTTCCGGGCCACTTCCGCATCGTGGGGCGTATCGGCGTTGGTGCGAATCTTCAAGGTGCGGATGCTGTCGGCCCACTCTTCGATTGTTGCAAAGTGACCTGTCAGTTCGGGCTGGATCAAGTCGGCTTTGCCTTCCAGAACCTGGCCATTGGTGCCGTTCAGGGTGACCCAGTCGCCCTCTTTCAGCACAGTGCCGTCGGCAAAGGTAATGGTCTTGGCCTCGTAGCTAATCTTGGCTGACTCGAGACCGGCAACACAAGGTTTACCCATACCCCGGGCCACTACTGCAGCGTGGGAGGTCATGCCGCCCCGGGTAGTCAGGATACCCTCAGCTGCATGCATGCCGCCGATGTCATCGGGTGAGGTTTCGGTCCGGGTAAGGATTACCTTCTCGCCGCGAGCTTTCCACTCTTCGGCATCCTGGGCGCTGAATACGATCCGACCAACACCTGCTCCAGGAGAAGCGGGAAGCCCAGTACCCAGTACTTTAGCCTTCGTGTTGGGATCAATGGTGGGATGCAGCAGTTGATCCAACTGAGCCGGATCGATTCTGCAAACGGCGGTTGCTTTATCGATGAGGCCTTCTTCTACCATTTCAACGGCGATGCGCACAGCCGCTGCGGCAGTCCGCTTTCCGGCACGGGTCTGGAGCATGTAGAGCTTACCCCGCTGAATGGTAAACTCCACATCCTGCATCTCTTTGTAATGCTTCTCCAATTTGTCCCGGATCTCCAGGAGCTCTTGGTAGACCTCCGGCATTTCTTTCTCAAGTTCACTAATGGGGCTCGGCGTCCGGATACCGGCTACTACGTCTTCGCCCTGGGCATTCCACAGGTACTCGCCGTAGAAGATGTTCTCACCAGTAGCTGGGTCACGGGTAAAGGCAACACCAGTTCCAGAGCCTTTGCCGGTTACCGGGTCTTCACCCATGTTGCCGAAGACCATAGCCTGGACGTTCACAGCTGTACCCCAATCGTGGGGGATCTCATTGAGCTCACGGTAAGTGATAGCTCTTGGGTTGTTCCAGGACTCGAACACCGCATTGATTGCGCCCCGCAGCTGCTCAAAGGGATCCTCTGGAAAGTCTTGACCGGTATGCTCCTTGTACAGAGCCTTGAACTTGACGACTACGTCTTTCCAGTCGTCAGCATCCAGTTCAGTATCGAGGGTTACGCCCTTCTCCTGCTTCTTAGCCTCGATGATCTCCTCATAGAGGTCATGATCAACGCCCATAACGACATCGCCGTACATCTGAATGAAACGGCGGTAGCAGTCGTAAGCGAACCGCTCATCACCGGAAGACTCAATTAGACCCTTGACGGTGGTATCATTGAGTCCGAGGTTGAGAACGGTGTCCATCATGCCAGGCATGGATACCCGGGCACCGGAGCGAACGCCAAAAAGAAGCGGGTTGTGTGGGTCGCCAAACTTCTTACCCATCTCCGCTTCTACCTTGCCGATTGCTTCCCTGATCTGGTCCTCGAGACCCTCAGGCCACTGCTGATTGTTCTCATAGTAGATGGTACATACCTCGGTGGTAATGGTGAACCCTGCTGGAACCGGAATGCCGATGTTAACCATTTCAGCTAGGTTAGCACCTTTTCCACCCAAAAGGTTCCTCATGTCCGCTCTGCCTTCGGCCTTCTTTCCGCCAAAGTAATAGACGTACTTTTGGGTCATCTACTGCATCCTCCTCTTTCTATCCCGAAATCCGGGAGTTAAATAGCTAAACATGCACAGTCTCGAGCAAATGCAAAGGGGCGGCCCCATTGGTCACAACAACAAGAAGTGGGGTGAATATTGACCCACTCACACGGTAAACCGTCCCACATTGCACAGACTGAGATGTCTGAGCACATCAGGTTTGACTCAGAGCATAGCCGGTTTCTTATGAGCTTTCCATAGTACCAAGCCTATGGGCTGCTGCCAACTATTGGACCGATTAGTAGTATTCGTTAAAGACACTCGTTCTCCTTCTCCGCTAAGTTAAATCCTTGTTAACGAACTTCCTCCGCTTCCAGCATCAAACCATCTGATTCCGGTGCTTGCCGTTCCACCTCAATGCTGCATTTACCCAATAGACAAACAGCAGCGGCAGCCAGGGTCAGTTTGGGCAGGAGCAACGCTCCAATCAGTCCCGCGGTTACTGGAAAAACCAACACCTGCCTGCCGTTGTGCACAATCTAGACCTTCGTCACATTGCCTTTCCGAACGAGTTCTTGGATTTTTGCCAAAACATTCTGGGCTCGGTCCTCCCACTCGGTTTCCGCTTTCTTCTGCCTCGCTTCTGCTAAGACTAGTGCGTCCACCACCGAGCCCTCTGTAAGGTTAAGCAGCTCCACTGCCTCCTGATAACTGATACCCATTCTTTCCCGGAGCAAATCGATTTTCTTCAGGTCCTCCACGAGATCACTTCCTATTTAAAGTGATTGCTACCTAGGATGTTCCCCGAATAGTGTACAGAAATTCCAGAGATTTTAACGGCCTCTCGAGATGGAAGTTAATGAAATTCCTAAGTATTTCTTCCATTTCCTTTTCGGTGTTTTCCGGAATCTGAAGCACAGATAGTCTTTCAACATCACATGCTGCTAGCCACCGCATCGCTTGATATGTACCCACTGACATGGGAAGCGTGTCAGACCGTGTTTGCCGGCAGCTAGAACACAAGACCCCGCCCTCCTGGGGACTAAATCGCAAATCCCCAACTCCTGAGACCTCTCCATTACAACTGGCACAGTTCTCCAGTTGCGGAGCCAATCCAACAAGCCGCAGGAAATTCAGTTCAAAATATCTCGTAAGCCGCCGCTCCAGGCCGTCTCTTTGTAGGTGAGAAAAAGAGCTCACTAATAAACGGTAAACCCCCTCATTGGGATCATATTCTTCTGTAAATCTGTCCACCAGCTCCACTAGATAACTAGCATAGGCCATTTTTGTCAGGTCTTCCCGTAGATAGAGCCAGGCGTCAATGATGGTTCCTTGACTGACGGAATCCAGATTTTTACCCCGAAAGATCAGAAAACTAGCATGGGTAAACACCTGGGAAACACCCACTAAATGATTTCGGGGCCGCCGACTCCCCCGGGCCGTAGCCCTACCCTTTCCCCTACTCTTGGTAAACAGGGTGAGGATCTTATCAGCCTCACCCAAGTTGTATGTTCGTAGAACCACGGCTTCCGTTCTGTACAAAGCCATTTCCCCACTCCTCAAATCCCCTTCAACCAAAAAACCAGGGTCTATTTTCAGGGATTTCCACCCGCAACAAAAGACATGGGATCCTCCTCAGCTTCATCTAACACATGCTCATCTTCAGTTGGATTATCATCTGCGGCATAGAGTCGGTACAGCAGATAAGCACCTACGTGACCCGTCATTGCAAACACTTGCCAGAAAGCATCAGACAGCTGCATGCTGGGTGCACACCTCCTGCTGAGATTGCTCCCGGTAGTGTAACCTGGTCAATTTCGGTCTATGCTGGCAAGAGCTCAGCGGCGAAATAAGCGGGCAATCAGTGACAGAATCAAACTCACTAAGATGCAGGTAGCCAAGGGAAAGTAAAAGGTAAATCCTTCCCTCTTGATGACGATATCCCCCGGGAGCCGCCCCAGCCATGGTAGCCGCGGTGCAACCGAAAAACCAATACCGATGAGAATCAAGAAAATACCTAGGATGACGAGCATTCTTCCCATGGCAGGCAATCCACTCAACCCCCATCTGCATCAAAGAGTTGTTCCTGGGTAACCCTTGCCGGCGGTGTCAGCCCCAAGTGCTGATAAGCTCTTGTTGTTGCAACCCTTCCCCGGGGGGTTCGCTGCAGATATCCAATCTGCATAAGATAGGGCTCACACACATCCTCTATGGTCTCCACTTCCTCGTTGATGGCGGCAGCAATGGTGTCTACACCTACTGGACCCCCATCAAACTTCTCGATGATGGTCATGATGAGGTCTCGGTCGATACGGTCCAAGCCCAATTCATCCACCTCAAACAACTCTAAAGCATCCCTGGCCACTTTCCCAGTGATAATTCCATCAGCCCGCACCTCGGCGTAATCCCGAACCCGTTTCAGCAGCCGATTGGCCACCCGGGGCGTACCCCGGGCCCGCCGGGCTATTTCCCATGCACCATCCTCATCGATGGCTATGCCGAGGATTCTAGCAGCCCTTTGGACGATGGTCTTGAGCTCGTTATTGGAGTAAAACTCCAATCGGCTGATTACTCCAAACCTATCTCTGAGGGGCGATGTCAGCATACCAGCCCTGGTGGTCGCCCCGATCAGGGTAAAAGGGGGAAGTTCCAAACGGACAGAGCGGGCCCCCGGACCCTTACCGATCATTATGTCTACCACCGAATCCTCCATGGCAGGGTACAGAACTTCTTCTACCGGCCGGCGTAATCTGTGGATTTCATCGATGAACAGTATATCTCCCGGCTCGAGGTTGGTTAGGATGGCCACAAGATCGCCTTGACGCTCGATAGCCGGCCCTGAAGTAGTCCTGATCCCAACCTTCATCTCATTGGCAATAATATTGGCCAGTGTCGTCTTCCCCAAACCCGGCGGTCCGTATAAAAGAACATGGTCTAGAGCCTCACCGCGGTTAAGAGCTGCCTCGGTAAATATGCGAAGATTCTCCTTTACCTGTTCCTGTCCTATATACTCATCGAGAGTTCTGGGCCGCAGGCTGAGTTCCAAATCTCTGTCGGCATCCTGCAGGGTTCCAGAAATGATCCTTTCACTTTGCCTACTGGACAAACTCATCACCTCAGACATTGCCTGTCTTCACTAGGAAACCGAGGGCTCTCTTAATAATCGCCTCTGTGCTTTCTGTACCATCAAGCTGGAGGTTAGCCACTGCTGCTTCTGCCTCTGATGCCGAGTAGCCCAAGGCCAGCAAAGCCTCAATGGCCTCTGATACCGCTTGACTTAACCCGCTGCTGATTCCCGGGGAGACTCCAATAGAAGTATAACTCCTTGCAACCTTGTCTTTCAACTCCACAACCAAACGCTCTCCAGTCCGCTTGCCAATACCCGGTACTTTTGTCAGGCACTGGAGATTCCCTTCCAGGATGGCTTGGCAGAAATTATCCGGTGAAAGGGTGGACAAAACCGAAAGGGCTAATTTGGGCCCCACTCCGGAGACTGTGTTTAAGAGTTCGAAAAGCTCCTTCTCCCTGTCAGTTGCAAATCCATAAAGGACAATTGCATCTTCCCGCACGTGGGTGGAGATCAATAAAACTGCCTCTTTGCCGTCTGTGAGAAGGGACGCGGTGGATGTAGGCACATTCACTAAGTAACCCACACCCTGCACGTCCACCAGCAGTTGATCGTCAGTGATGAAATGAATCTTCCCCCGCAGTCTTCCGATCACGAATTGCCACCAACCTTTGCCGTTTCGATCTACCGGCCCTTTGCAGCCTGAGCCAGCTTCTTGAGAGTTGAGTCCATATGGGCATGACAAATAGCGATGGCCAAGGCATCAGAAACATCATCGGGCCTGGGAATAGCCTTTAGCCCCAAGAGGGCCTTAACCATGAAGCCCACCTGCTCCTTTGTAGCCCGGCCGTTGCCGGTAACTGTCTGCTTGACCTGCAAAGGAGTATACTCAACTATGTGGATACCGGCTTGTGCCGCAGCCAGCAGAATGACTCCCCGGGCCTGACCCACCGCAAGGGCAGTAGTAACATTGGTATTAAAAAAAAGCTGCTCAACTGCAACTACATCGGGCTGAGTTTCTTTGAGCAGCGAACACAGATCACCATGGAGATTAGAAAGGCGGGTTGCTGTATCATCTCTCGCTCTCGTTCTCAGGGCGCCGTATTCTAGAGGCGTCAGCCTATTCCCATCTGCTTTAACCAAACCATACCCGGTAATCGCTGTACCTGGATCAATTCCCAGTATAAGCAAACGTCATCACAACCTTTTCTAGGCGCGCCAAAAACTTCCATCACATCCACTAGGTGAAAGAAGTCTCCTATTCGAACAGTTATTCTATATTGAGGGAGTAAGTTCCTGCTGTCTTCTCCGATCCTTCCTTGACAAGGCCGTGGCTTTAGTCCTCCTTAAGGCTTTCCAGCAGCATGGAAAGCTCTTCTTCCCCGGCAAAGGGAATACCCTCCTCTAGGTTGCGAATCTCAAACTCCGGTAAGGTCGATACGGCAATACCAGTAACCCCCACCAGCCTTTGGTAGACTCCGGGCTTACCCCGAAAGACGGCGACCTTTCCATCGTGGATTCCCAAAAAAGAAAGATGACCGTAAAGCTCCTCAAGGTGAGTCTCCGGAATCCGCACCGTAAGCCTTTTTGGTGCAAAGGCTACTACCCGCCATTCGGGATGAATGGTTCTCACTTCATCTAAGGTCTTCCCTACCAGTTCTCTAGGCAGTGGTGACGTGGAAGTTGCTAGGATCTCTCCCGAATCAGAGACCACAGTCTGCACCAAGTCCGCTTCGGAAAGGAGCCGAATCTCTCCTCCTTTCGGTTCCTCTTGCGATGTTGACGATGCCTGCATCTTTGCCGCCTTTGAATCCTCCTGCGTGATTATCCCACGGTTGGACAACCCGTCGTTTCCGGGAGACAGAATCGTTCCCTTCCAGAAGGAATATGTCAGGACAAAGCCTAGGCAAAAGGAGAGGACAGCGACGGCCAGAAGCAGCCATTTATGCCGTGCCACCATTCTTACCATCTCCCCAAAATTATTCATGGTTATTGTTTCCAACCGTGAGAATCCTATACCCGAGGGACGGCACAAAAGGTGACACGAAAAAACCCGCTGAAACAGCGGGCTAAAAAGGTGTTATCATAAGTTGGGGCCTCACGCGCCAGCCGCGGCGATTGCTTCCTCATCGAAGTCTCCGTTGGCGTACACCTGCTGGATATCATCCAATTCTTCCAAGGCTTCCAGCAGCTTGAGTGCCTGTTCAGTCTTGTCTGGGGGAATCTCCACGGTATTGGTGGGAATCATGGTTACTTCTGCCTCTTCAAAGACATAACCCGAGGCTTCCAGAGATTCCTTTACTGTTTGAAAATCCCCCGGCGCAGTGATAATTTCGACATAATTCTCCTCTACTTCTATATCCTCAGCGCCGCTTTCAATTGCTTCCAGCATCAAAGCTTCTTCATCAACAGGATTGGCCTCTTTATTGATCACTAAACGGCCCTTCTTTTCAAACATCCATGACACGCATCCGCTCTCACCGAGATTGCCCCCGTGCTTGGAGAAAAGATGCCTTAGGTCACTGGCGGTGCGATTCCGGTTGTCGGTCAGCGCCTCCAGCAGAATGGCCATACCTGCAGGGCCATAACCTTCATAAACAACCTCTTCTAGTCTATCGCCTTCCAGTTCACCGGTTCCCCGTTTGATTGCCCGTTCGATATTATCATTGGGCATGTTGGCGTCCCGTGCCTTTTCTATCGCCAGGCGCAACCGGAAATTGTGCTGAGGATCACCACCACCTTCTCTGGCGGCGAGAGTAATCTGCCTAGCTAGCTTAGTAAAAATCTGACCACGACGAGCATCTTCTTTACCCTTACGGTGCTTAATATTAGACCACTTAGAGTGTCCTGCCATGATAAACCCTTCCCTTCAATTCCGGCCGACACAGCTTCCCCTGTTATTCTACCATAGGGGTAAGGCCATTGCCAAGTTACTGACTTTCTCGGTCGGAAGACGTGGGAAGGAGTCTCTACTTGCTATCATCAAGCTCGGCGTGAAAAGGGGATTGTAGAGCCGCCTGACCAAACCTCCTGATAACGCCCCAGTACAAGAGCGCCGTGAAAACCAGGAGTCCAACTGGAGAGATCAATCCGGCAATAATTAATGTATTATAGAGTCCATGGAGAGATGCCGCAGTGATCAAGCCTAGGAAAATCTCCCTTCCGGCCCCTTGGGATGCAAAACGGGCTCTGCCAAGGTGGTACCCACCTAATCCGGTAAAAGCCCCGTGGGCGAGGGAGCTGACCAGTGCCCGGGCCGGAGCGATCTCAATACCGAATGCCAAGGTGTAAAGTAGGTTCTCAACTGCTGCAAAGCCTAGCGCAGCCGTTATGCCGTAGATCATGCCATCAATTACCTCGGAGAACTCAGCTCTCCGATAGGCTATGATATACACCGCCAGCAGTTTGAGGGCTTCTTCTCCCAAGCCTACCACGACAAATGCCACCACTACTCTCGTCAAAAGGCTTCCAGCATCAATGGAGCTCCGGAAGGGCTCCTCCAACAAGACTGCTGCTGGGACTGCCAGCATGCCCGCGGCGAAGGTCAGCAGCAATGGTCCGAGAGGTTCCTGTTCATACCTATCCTGCTGCCTAAAAAACCACGCCCAAAAACCAGCAGGGAGAAAGGAAGCCATGACTAAGAAAAACAGCCGCATGTTGATTCCCCTTTTGGAAACTAAGACCATACGGAAGATACCATTCCCAATCGAGTCAAGACCCATGCAGCTGTCAGTCAGCGTCATTTTCGTAGAGCCTGGAGCAAATACCCCAACCCAGCCAAGATGGAAACCCCTACACCCAGGAATACCACATAGACCATACTAGAAATACCGATAATAATGCCGGTGACTCCAATATACAGAAGTACAGTTGCCAGTTTGCCCACATTGCTGGCAGGAGTGACTTTACTCTTGGAAACAAGAAAGAACCCTGCTCCCACAATCAATGCCAACTCTTTAGCTGCCAATAGAAGTGCTAGCCACTGGGGCACCCTTCCCCGGGCCGCCAAGGAAAAAACTGCTGCCAGCATGATTAGCTTATCGGCTAATGGATCCATCAAAGTGCCAAATCGGGTCACCTCATTACGGGACCGAGCTAGCCGTCCATCCAGAACATCTGTAATGCCGGTGAAAACAAATACCAGGGCAATCCAATGAGGATCCATCCCTTCTAAAGAAAACAAATAGACAAACAGCGGGACTGCTGCCAGGCGCAGTAGTGTGAGTATATTAGCTATTGTCAACCTCCCACCTCCCAACAATTAAGCCCATTATACATCACTTCACTGATTCTGGAAACTATACGGCGGCTTGATACCATCAAATCTATGCGCCCGGTGAAGGTGATCAGGGAAGCAACCTTTATGAGATTTGTCTGTACTACTTTCGAACATTATGGTTTTGCACAGCTTGCAAACGGGTATTAATGATTGTGGGCCTGGTCACAATAAGGCCAAAACAGCTGCCTTGCTTTTTGGGCAATAGGCACACACTTACAGGGAGGGAGTAGAAGAATGACTGATTATCATGAACCGTTCGAGCGTCTCGACGAGAAAACCCTCGACCAAGCCAGGGCTCTGATCTCCTTAAAAGAAGAAGTCGAGGCAATTAACTGGTATAACCAAAGGGCAGCAGTCACAAAGGATGAAACGTTGAGGGAGATTCTCGAGCACAATCGGGACGAAGAAATCGAACATGCCGTCATGGCCATCGAGTGGCTGCGGCGCAATATGGACGGCTGGGACGAGGAACTGCGAAGATATCTATTTACCGATGGACCTATCGGCCACCATGACGATGATGAGCATGGCGAAAGCACTAGCTCCGGCCACCGCAAAGACCTGGGTATCGGCAATCTGAGATAAATTGACAGGAGGTCTTGCCTTATGGATTTCCTAAAAAGGGAACTTGCGCCCATAACTGCAGCGGCATGGGAGGAAATAGAGTCACGGGCCATCGAGACCCTCAAGAGCTATCTTTCCGCCCGCAAGATCGTAAATGTAGTGGGCCCTAAAGGTTTTGACTATGCCTATGTTGGTGATGGAGGATTGGCAAGTGTCCAGGATGACAACGGCGTAGAAACCGGCATCCGCTCCGGAAAGCCCTTGGTTGAGGTAAGAGTTCCTTTTGAGCTTGATCTTTGCGAACTAGATAGCATCGACCGGGGATCCCAGGATGTGGACTTAGCGGCTTTAGAAGACGCGGTCCGCAAGATTGCCCTGTATGAAGACCAGGCTGTCTTTTACGGCCTATCCCAGGGCTCCATCGAAGGGTTGATTGACGGCAGCAGCAACGAGCCCATCCCCTTCGGCACCAGTCCAGAGGACATAATGCGGGGCATAGCCAAGGGAGTAATCACCCTCAAAGAAGCCTTTGCTGAGCCACCGTATGCCCTGGCGGTTGGGCATGAAGCCTGGCTGCGGATTATGGCCGATTCACACAGCTATCCTCTAAGACGCCGTATTCAAGATCTCATTGAAGGCCCGATAATTCTCAGTCACGCACTAAAAGAAGCAGTCCTGGTACCCCATAAGCACGAGGACCTTGAGTTAACCCTCGGTTCAGATCTCGCTATTGGATACGAGACCCACAATACTTCCTCGGTAAGGCTGTATATCACGGAGACATTCACCTTCCGCATCCTGGAACCAGCAATCATCGTCACATATACACTGTAAGTATAAGTAATAGTGCCTATTGACCATAACGCTTCACGCAGCTTCTAGCAATACGAGGAGATAAGTGTACAGAACCCTTGCAACCTAAGAACAGATGCCAAGAAAAACCTAACACCCGGTGGATTAATCCACCGGGTGTTGGTAAGATTTCCTGGCAACGAGCTACTCTCCCACCGGGTTACCCCGGCAGTACCATCGCCGCTGGAGGGCTTAACTACTGGGTTCGGGA
>JAAZHE010000155.1 GCA_012510855.1 Bacillota bacterium
GGGATCGGCGATGTAGTGATGATTGTCGGCGGCAGTTCCGCCCGGCAGACAGACATGACTGCTTCTTCGCCGGTGGACCTGGCCATAGTGAGCATTGTCGACTTGGTTGAGGTTGACGGCAAGAAGGTTTACGACCGCCGGGAATTGGGCGGGGAGGGAAGCCAGTGAAGTTCGGCAAGGTGATGGGCACCGTGGTTTCTACCCAGAAAGATGCCAATCTAGTGGGAGTAAAGCTTCTGGTAATCCAGCCTCTGAACCGGAACCTAATCCCTGAGGGATCTCCGTACATCGCTGCCGACGCCACCGGTCAAGCCGGCTATGGCCAGACCGTGACCGTCGTCTTCAGCGCCGATGCTACCCAGGCCTTTCCCCAGCGGCGGATACCAGTTGATGCCAGTATCGTGGGAATCGTTGATGACTGCACCGCTGCCCGGCTGTCTCAAGGCGCTATGTAACCCGCCAAGCGGGAGCCTACAGCCGCCGGCGGCAGAAGATAGGCTTTGCTAGGAGTGGAATTTGTGTATCTGGCCAAGGTCATCGGTCCAGTTGTCTGTACAGTTAAGCATCCTGCCTATGAAGGCAGAACCCTGCTCATTATCAGTCCCCTTGACCATCCTGACGATTACGAGATCGCCGTGGACTATGTCGGGGCTGGAGTGGGTGATACAGTAATTGCCGGAGGAGCGCCGGGGGTTGCCAAGAGCGTGTTTAATCTAGACAAAGCCCCCATCAAGACACTGATCATGGGGATTGTCGACTAAGGTAAGTGAGCCGCAATAAGCACAGCGGATGGGGGGAGCGAAGTGGACGAGAAGCGGTTAGTTGAAGAGATTACCCGCCGGGTTTTGGAGAGACTGACGGGGGACGGCGCCCTGGCTCCAGCCCGGCTGCCAGTGGGAGTCTCGGTTCGCCATGTACACATTTCTCAAGGGGATCTTGAGATCCTTTACGGGCCAGGGCATCAGCTTACTCCCCTGCGGGATCTCTACCAGGAGGGTGAGTTTGCCGCCAAGGAAGTAGTGGCTCTAGTTGGTCCCAAGATGCGGGCACTGGAGAATGTACGGATTCTCGGACCCGTACGGAGCCGTACACAAATTGAGGTTTCCAGAACCGATGCCATTTACCTGGGAATCGATCCGCCGGTGCGGCAATCGGGGGATCTGAAAGGCTCCAGTCCCATCACACTAGTGGGGCCCAAGGGGACCCTAGTCCTGCAGGAAGGATGCATTGTTGCCAACCGCCATATCCACATGAGTCCCAGTGATGCTGAAAGATTCGGCTTAGAGGATAACGATTTGGTCCAGGTAGAGGTCCTCGGAGAAAAGGGCCTGATTTTCAACAATGTCCAGGTCAGGGTTAAGGACAATTTTCGCCTGGAGATGCACCTCGACACCGATGATGCCAATGCTTCCGGCATTACCACCGGGGCCTTAGCCAGGATCTTAGGTAAGCAGCAGTAGCAGCAGTTGGAAAGGGGCCTTCCGGCGGTGAAGAGGGAGAAAGAGACCCTGATTGCCAAAACCAAAGCAGCGGGTGTGGTGGGAGCTGGCGGGGCCGGCTTTCCTACCCATGTCAAGTTGAACGCCGAGGTGGAGACTGTCATCGTCAACGGCGCGGAATGTGAACCCCTCTTGGCTGTTGATGTCCAGCTGATGGAGAGAAAGGCAGAAGCGTTGGCGGAAGCCCTAGCTCAAGTGGTGGAGGCATTGGGGGCAAAGAACGGTATAGTTGCTCTCAAAGGCAAGCACAAGGCCGCTGCTGATAGGCTTCAAAAAGCCCTCGCCGGCATGGATAAGCTGCGAGTCGAGCTATTGGGGGACTATTATCCTGCCGGCGATGAACAGGCCTTGGTTTATGATATTACCGGCAACACGGTACCTGAGGGGGGAATCCCCCTGGCCGTCGGTGCCGTGGTTCTCAATGTAGAGACGCTGCTCAACGTAGGTGCAGCCCAGAGGGGGCAGCCGGTGACTACCACTTACATTACCGTAGCCGGTGCGGTGAGACAGCCCATTACCCTATCGGTACCGGTAGGTACTCCCATCGCGGCTGCCATCGATCTGGCTGGTGGTCCGCTGACGGGAAACTTCCGGGTGATTGAAGGCGGCCCCATGACCGGTGAGCTCCTAACCCAAGAGGAGATAGAGGCGGGGCGAGCAGTCTGCAAGAAGACAACCACAGGGATCATAATCCTGCCGGCAGACCACTGGCTGATCCAGCACTACAACGTGAAGCTCGGAGTCATCCTGCAGCGGGCCCAGTCTGCCTGCTGTCAGTGTCGGCTCTGCACTGACCTTTGTCCCCGCTATCTTCTGGGGCATGACATCTTCCCTCACTTGGCGCTGAATGCAGTCAACCACGGTCATACAGCTAACACTTCTGCCATCACTGAGGCGTTTCTCTGCTCAGACTGCGGGGTCTGCGAACTATATGCCTGTCCCGTTGAGCTGTCTCCGAGGCGGGTGTACCGGGCTCTCAAGGCAGAACTGCTGCGAAGAGGCGTGAGAAATCCCCACCGCCGGCAGGTCGAAGTCCGGGATACCTTAATGGGCCGCCATATTCCAGTGGACCACCTGATCACCCGCCTGGGGTTGGATGGGTATGACATTCCAGCTCCCTGGTCGGAAATCCAGTTTTCCCCGCGGCAGGTGATAATCCCCCTCAAACAGCATGTGGGGGTGCCGGCGGAACCTTTGGTGGAGGTGGGGCAGCGGGTAGAAGTGGGTCAGGTTATTGCCGTGCCGCCGCCGGATAAGCTGGGGGCAGCGGTTCATGCCAGCATTCCAGGCCGGGTCAAGGAAATGACTAGGACAGCGATCACCATCGTGGGAGAATAGGCCGTAAAGGGGTGAAGTTCCGGATGAAGCGGGAACTGGTACCTTCTGCCCTGGGTTTCTTGGAAATAAAGGGAGCTGCCGATGGAGCCGCTGCCGTTGATACCGCGGTTAAAGCTGCGCTGGTGGAGGTTCTGGAAACCAAGATAGTCTGTTCCGGGAAGTTCACAGTGCTCTTGGCCGGCCAAACAGCAGCCGTTGAAACGGCTGTTGCCGCTGCCAAGAAAGAAGTAGGCCCCAGCATCTATGATTGGTGCGTAATCGGCAGGGTTCACCCCTCCCTTTACTGGGCCCTCCACGGCCAGTTTTCTGCTCCTAGGGAAGGGCAGGGTAAAGCCGTTTCCAGACCAAGGGGTGCCGTGGGGATTGTCGAAACCTTGAGTATGGCTGCGGGTTTAGAAGCTGCCGATGCAGCTCTCAAGGCCGCGAGGGTTACTCTTCTGGAGCTTCGCATGGGCTATGCCCTGGGGGGAAGAAGCTATTTTGCCTTCACCGGCACTACAGGGGATGTCAAAGCAGCTCTGGATAGGGCCGTGCAGGTGGCATCAGAGCGGGGCGGGCTGGGAACTAGCTGTCTGATTCCCCAATTCAATGCTGCAGGCTTTCCCTTTTGGTAACGGGATAGGTACCGGCTTGAGTCGGCCACAGGGTCTTGGCTGTATGGTCTGAGCAGTATACTGTTTACATCCCCCGCGGCAGTCCTGATTACCTACCTGAAAGCCCTGAATTCCATGATCTGCCAATGCCGTGTTTTTCTCCTAAATCAGTGCTAAAAAAAGGCGGAACTGGTATACTATGACCTAGTATGCCTTTTTGCATTTTCTGGGCTTGTTCCCGGATAGCTGTCAGAGAAGCACTTTCCTACTGGAGAGGAGGCGTTGCGTGGACCTACCAGTTGAGCTCAGGGGTGCCATTGACTCGGAGCTTGCCGGCCGTCCACCTAAGGAGCTGGTTAAGTTGGTGGAGGAGCTGTCTAGCCGTTACCGAACCGATTTACAGGCTGCCGCGCATGAGAGGCTGGTCAAGTCCGCCGATGATGCCGCTGCCTATGCGGCCTTTAGGCTGCCCGCTACATATGGAGCGGTGTACGGTGCCCTTTGCCAGATTAAGGCCCAGCTGCCTGAGTTTCATCCTAGCTCCCTTCTAGATGTGGGAGCGGGACCAGGGACTGTTATGTGGGCGGCTCACCACCGGGATCTATGGCAGGGTTCTCTGGAGAAGGTTACTCTCCTGGAGCGGGAGCCTGCCATGATTAGCCTTGGAAAGCGGCTGGCGGCCTGGAGCAGTCTTGTCTCTATCCAGGAGGCCGAGTGGATGGCAGTGGATCTAACCGAGGATTGGGAGACTTCTTCCCATGACTTAGTGGCGGCAGCATATGTCTTAGGTGAATTACCCGCTGGTGCAAGACGCCTCTTTATCCAGCGGTTGTGGGAAAAAACCGCTGGTGCATTGGTGATCATAGAGCCTGGGACACCGGCCGGTTTTGTCCGCATACAAAAGGCGCGGCAAATGCTGTTGGCTGTTGGCGGAAGGATAGTGGCTCCCTGTCCTCACTCGGGTGCCTGCCCCATGGATGCCGGTGATTGGTGCCATTTCAGCCAGCGGATACCCCGATCCCGGCTTCACCGTCAGGTGAAGGCCGGGGAATTAGGCTATGAAGATGAGAAGTTCGCCTTTGTGGCCTTCAGCCGCCAGCCGGGGGAGACTGTTCAGGGCCGGGTGGTTCGCCATCCTCAGATTCGGAAAGGTCATGTGCGGCTCAAGGTATGTACCTCTAGTGGGTTAACCGATTGGGTTGTCTCCCGGAAGGAGAAGGATGTCTACCGGCAGGCCAGGAACCTGAAATGGGGAAGTCCCGTTAATTGGTCTTGAGTGGTTAATTCCCAAGCTAAGGCAGGAGTCCCCATACCGGGGGAGAATACAAGACCTTGTGGTTGTCATAAGAGACCATTACTTGCAAAAAAATCTATCTTTCTTGGGACTGATTTGCCAATAGTAAACAGTGATTCCCGACAAAGGAGGCGTGATCGTGACCTATCTGATCCGGCTCTTGTTTTATGCCCGATCCCAGTGGTGGCGTCTATTTGTAGGATTTGTAGGAGCTATCGTAGAGATGATCCTGGCTCTGATGGTGCCCATGTACACGAGGCAGGTAGTTGACCGCCTGGCAGCTCCGGGCTTGAACGCGGAGACCGCTTATGGGTTCTTAAACATCGTGGCCTTTGCCCTGCTGGTTTTCGGCTTAATTAGGGCAATTTCCATCTTTATTCAGGTCTTTGTCACCGAAAAGGCTTCCCAGGAAGTTGCCTATGCGCTCCGCAACGACCTTTATGATAAACTCCAACGACAGTCCTTTAGTTTCTATGATAAGGCGGCCACCGGTGAGCTGATGTCCCGGCTGACCAGCGATGTGGAGATGTGTCGGGAGGCAGTTGGTTTCGGTATGAGTTCTCTGTTGGGTAACGGCGCTTGGCTCATCGGCGTTGCTGGTTACCTCTTCTATCTGGATTGGCGCTACACCTTGATTTGCCTTTCAACCCTGCCTTTGCTGTACATCCTCGCCGTTCGCTACACCCTCAAGGTGGAGCCTATGTACACCGATGTTCAAGAGCAGCGGGCGAAACTTACCGCGGTAGCCCAGGAGAACTTCTCCGGAGTCCGGGTAGTGCGGGCGTTCAGCAGGGAAGAAGAGGAGATTCAGCGCTTCCATGTGGAGAACGAGAATCTCTGCGCCCGGGTACTCAAGGCAGCTAGGACCAGCTCCTTCTACCACCCGGCCATGGACTTCCTCGCCAACCTCGGGACGGTGCTGGTCCTTTGGTACGGCGGCCGGGAGGTCATCCAAGGCACTATGACCTTGGGATCAGTGGTGGCTTTCCACGGTTCTCTATGGATGCTGTTCTGGCCGGTGAGGGCCCTTGGGTACGTCCTAGGGGTTATGCAGCGGGCCGCGGCCTCTGTTAAGCGGGTCTTTGAGCTGTTGGATGCAGAGTCGGTTATTAAAGAGAAGCCCGGCGCTGTGGAACTAACCCGGGCGGCAGGGGAAGTCCGTTTTGAGAACGTCAGTTTTGCCTATGCCGATGGCGTGCCGGTGCTGAAGAATATTACCTTTGAAGCGAAGCCGGGGGAGATAGTGGCCATTGTGGGTTCAACGGGTTCCGGTAAGAGTACCCTGGTGAATCTCATCCCCCGCTTCTACGATGTCACCGGAGGCAGGGTCACCATCGACGGCTACGACGTCCGGGACTTGACCTTGGCATCTCTCCGACGGCAGATCGGTATAGTCATGCAGGAGACTTTCCTCTTTTCTACTACCATTAGGGAGAATATCGCCTATGGACGGCCCGGTGCTTCCATGGAAGAAGTGGAAGCTGCGGCTCGGGCGGCAGCTGCCCACAAGTTCATCACGGAGCTCCCCCAAGGCTATGATACGGTGGTGGGAGAACGGGGAGTGGGGCTTTCAGGAGGGCAAAGGCAGCGGGTGGCCATTGCCAGGGCTCTGTTGGCTGATCCCCGGATCCTGATTCTCGATGATTCTACCTCCAGCGTCGATTTGAAGACTGAAAGGGAGATCCAAGAGGCCCTGCGGCGCTTGATGCAGGGACGCACCACTTTTGTCATAGCCCAGCGGCTGTCAACGGTGCAGCAGGCCGACAAGATACTGGTCTTAGACAACGGGAGGATAGTTCAGGAAGGCACCCACGCCCAGCTGGTTCAGCAGGGAGGGGTTTACCAGCAAATTCTGGAGTCCCAGATCCTCCCGGCAAGTTTTGCCGCCAGCTGATGAGTCTTTGACACCTTCCGCCGGGAAGTCTCCACCGTGGATAAAAAGGGATAGAAAAGGGGCGATTAAATGGCTTACGAGCTAGAACAGGAGCAGTATACTGCACCCATTAACCGCGGCCTTCTTATGCGCCTATTGAGATACCTTAGTCCCCATAAGGGCAAAGCGGCTCTGGCCACCCTTTTGATGTTGGGAATATCGGGAGTGACCGTTGTCGGCCCCTATATCACTAAAGTACTCATCGATGATTATATAGTTGTGGGTGACATCACGGGGCTGAACCGCATTGCTTTGCTGATGGTGCTGTTGTTTGTTAGTTCCTGGCTCCTTTCATACTGGCGAGGTATCGTCATGGCCACCATGGGCCAGAGGATCATTTACGGCATGCGGCAAGAGCTGTATGAGCATCTGCAGCGGCTTTCCCTCCGCTTTTATGACAGTACCCAGGTGGGAAGGCTTATTACCCGGATCACCAGTGATATCGATGCCCTCAATGAGCTCTTGAGCGGCGGCGTAGTTAACTTGATCTCTGACTCTGTGACCCTGGTGGGGATTGCCGTGATCATGGTTTATTTGAATCCCCGTCTGGCGGGTTTGACCTTCCTCACCCTGCCCTTCTTGATTTACATGCTAACAGGCTTTAGGATGAAGATCTTTTTAGCTCAGCGGCGGGTGAGGGAAAAGGTCTCCGCGGTCAATGCCAGCCTGCAGGAGAATATTTCTGGTGTTCGGGTTACCCAGGCCTTTACCAGGGAGGATGAGAACCTCAAGCGGTTCGATGGGGTGAACCGGGAAAGCTACAATGCAGCTATGGATTCCATCCGCCTGTTTTCCTTTTTCTGGCCCATCATTGAGCTTATCGGGGTGGTGGGCACCATCATGGTCATCTGGTTTGGCGGGCGCTGGCTGGTCCAGGGGCAGGTAACTGTGGGAGAGATGGTGGCCTTCTTGGGATACACCTGGCAGTTCTTCGGCCCCCTGCGGAACCTGGGGCAGTTCTTCCGGATTATCCAGACAGCCATGGCCGGGGCGGAGCGGGTATTTACTATCCTGGATACGAAACCTGAGATCCAAGACCGGCCCGGCGCTGTGGAGCTGCCACCCATCAAAGGCCATGTCCTGTTTGACAATGTCAGTTTCGCCTATGAAGGCGATGATTATGTTCTCAAGAACATCAATCTGGAGGTTCAGCCGGGGCAGACCATAGCTTTAGTCGGTCACACCGGTGCCGGTAAGACTTCTATGATCAATTTGCTCTGCCGGTTCTACGATGTGAGCGGAGGCCAGATCCTCATCGATGGCTATGATATCCGGGACGTAACCCAAAAATCTCTGCGTTCCCAGATCGGTTTGGTCTTGCAGGAGCCTTTCCTCTTTTCCGGTACTATCCGGGAGAACCTGCTGTACGGCAATCCCGGGGCAGGGGAAGAGGAAATGCTGGAGGTCAGCAAGGCATTGGGGCTTCACGATATAGTCCAGCAGTTTCCAGAGGGCTATGACACCCAGGTGCAGGAAAGGGGCAGTCGGCTGTCCTTGGGACAGCGGCAGCTGGTTTCCTTTGCCAGGGCCATAATCAATGATCCCCGGATCTTAATCCTCGATGAGGCCACTGCCAATATCGATACGCAGACGGAAAAGATCATTCAAAGAGCCCTCAAGCATATGCTGGCGGGCAGGACCTCCTTTGTCATCGCCCATAGGCTCACTACCATCCAGCAGGCGGACCTGATCGTCGTCATCGATAACGGCACCATCGTAGAAACCGGTACCCATGATGAACTCATGGCCAAAGACGGTCCGTACCGCCGTCTGTACATGATGCAGTTCAAGCCGGTGGAACAAGATGCTGCGGCTGCGGTTTCGCTCCAGGCCGATGAGAGTGTCTCATGAGGCCAACGCCAAAAGGTTGAGTCTGTTATGGTTGGCGAAGAAGTTGGTGCCGTGCTTGAAGGCGGTGAGGCCGTAGAGCATTGAACTCCAGTCGATGACTGACGTGTGCTCTGGGTACCAGGGACTCTGGGCCTCGGGATCGTATTGAAACCGGGATAGACCGTACCGATAGGCGTCTTGAAATCCCGTTGGGGAGCCGGATTGATTGCCTTGTTGGCAGGCAGCCGGCTCCTTGTCGTAGGGGATGATGGTACGATAGATATCATACAGGTCATAGATGCCCCGGGGGTATACCGGCAAGAACCCCGCGATGATGTACGGAGAGGCTATGTGCTCGGGATTGTCGCTGATGGAATCAGGGTGGTAGTATCCTGTAGGCGTGACCCCTGCTCCGTGCCCCCAAACAAAGGTAGGAGCCTTATGGCATTCCACCCAGCTGAGGCGATCGGCAAAGGCTATATTGGCATATAAGGTGTTGTATACCGGACTGATGGTGTAATCGTGTACCAAGTAATACGGAAACTGGTATACAAAGGAAGACGGTATATTGCCTTCTTCGCAGATGATACTCCGCCCTGGACCCACCAGCTGCTGGGGCATGAGGTGCAGCCGCTCGGGACTGTAAACCTGCTGCCATAGCCTCTTGCCGGTGGAGGTGCTCCTGGCAAGGTAGGCTAGAAGGGAATACTCGTTATACGGGGCCAGGGGATCTACTCCCCGGCCTTGCTCGATCTTGAGAAACACTTCCCCTTTGGAAGAGCTGGCGATGGCCGCCTCCCAGCGCACAGAATGATACAACTTGACTGCCAAGCGGTGGATCTCCCGGTGACCCCGGAAATACTCCCTGGCAAAAAGGGCGCCGCTGACCAAGAGGGCCGTATCAATGGTGGAATTCTCGGAGTTCCAGAAACGGGCACCGGTTTCTATATCGATGAAATGGGCGAAAAAACCAGTTTGTTGGTCTTTGGCGGGTTCAAGACCCGGCAGCTCCCCGGCCATGGCCCGTAAAGTGAGGACTGCTTTGTCTGCAGCTTCCGATTCCCAACCTTCGTAATCTCCGATGGCCAAGGCAATAAGTCCAACTCCAGTGGCGGCGATGGAGCTGGGAAGCTTCTCTTGCCCCTGGGTTACGTAGGCATCCCGGTACAGGCCGGTTACAGGATGGCGCGCGTCAGCAACCAATTGATAGGCACGCCGGTACTGATCATCGAAGAATTCACGCACGGACTGGGGCAGTGCTGCATAGGTAGGCCTTACTTGGGCGGCTGGCAGGGCACACATAGGCAACTCCTTCACATTACCTCTTGTTCGGCGTTATCTTTTCTGCCGGAATGTCCTGATGATGGACTAATTGGCTCTAGAAAGGCCAAGTCCTGCTGTAAAGGTGCTGTCAACTGTTGGTGGAGAGGGCAGAAACCGGTAGCAGAAAATTGAAAGCCAAGGGGTTCTCACTAGGGGGCAAACAAGGAGAATCTACTTCCCGCAAGGAAATAACAAGGGAGAAAGGGAGCTGACAAGCTCAGGAGGTTGGAGTAGGATGGGAGCAATGGCGGATAATCAGCAACAGAACTCAAAGACACCAGGGAAAAGGTCTGAACGAAGCCTTCTAGCCGCGGAAAGGCGGGCCAGCATTGCCCGGATGGCGGAGCAGCGGGGGTCTGTGAGGGTTTCGGAACTCAGTAGGTTGTTCGATGTAACAGAAGAGACTATCCGCCGGGATCTGGAAGAGCTGGAGAACCAAGGTTACCTAAGACGGACATATGGAGGCGCGGTGAGCGTCACCGGCACTGGACTGGAGCTGCCCTTTGCCCGGCGGGTGGAAACCCGGCGCAAGGAGAAAAGCATCATCGCCCGCTATGCAGTTACCCTCATTCAGGAGGGAGAGATCATTATCCTTGACGCCAGCACCACGGCCCTGTGGGTGGCTAAACACCTAATCGACCGCCGGGACTTGACGGTGGTCACCAATTCCATCCAGACGGTGATGGAACTGGCTGGCCGGCCCGGCATCAGGGTTATCTGTACCGGCGGTAATCTGCGGGATCGGATCTTGGCCTTTGCCGGGCCCCTGGCAGAGCGGGCCATCAGCGGCTACTATGTGGATAAGGTGTTTATGTCCGGCAAAGGGCTTTCTCCCGATGGAGGACTTACCGACAGCAATGAGCTGGAAGTAGAGCTCAAGAAGGCTATGCTGGCCGCCGCGAAAGAAAAGATAGTCCTGGTGGACAGCAGTAAGCTGGGGCACAAGGCCTTTGCCCGGATTGCAGATGTCAGTGACTTTACCAAGATTATTACCGATCCCGGAATCGATCCCGTCATGGCTGCCGCTATTCGCGAGCATGGGGGGAATTTGATTATAGCCCCAGAAGAGTAGCCACCGACAGCGCGGCAGCAGGCGATTCCAAGCCCGCCGAGACCGGGTGTCCTTCTGCCGGGTGACTGACCGGCGCCACCACCTTGAGAGCTCGGGGATGCAGGGCAGCCTCCACCGGCGTCTGGCCAATGATCTCGCCGTCGAACATCTTAGGCAGGGGTTCGGGAGAATCGATGCGGACTCTGCGGCAGCGGTAGAAGTCCACTGCTGGATGGCGCAAATGCCTGCCGCTTCCGGTATAGACTTGGGGTAGGGTAAAGACTAGATCCCATAGGGAAATCTTGCCGATGACCACCACATCCAAGAGACCGTCGGTAACGTCGGCGTTAGGCGAAAAGCGCAGACCGCCTCCCGCGGAGGGGGTGTTGAGGACAAAAATGCCGCAGGCGGTTGTTGCGATGGAGCGGTCATCGAGGGTCAGAGTGACATCGTAATACTTAAGATTCCTCAGGGTTTGCCAAACAGAGGTGAGGATTGCTAGGGACCCTTTGATGAGCTGTTTTTTCTTGTTGGTGTGATCTATGACGTCTACGGGAAAACCGATGGAGACAAGGCAGCCAAAGAGCCGGTCCCGTTCCACGCCCACATCCATGTTGATGATCTTCCCTTGCCACAGAAGCGCGGCGGCTTTTTCCGGCGCCAGGGGAATGCCTAAAGAACGGGCATGGTCATTGCCGGTGCCGCCAGGGATGATGGCCAGGGAAGTATTTGTTCCGCTGAGTCCTTGGATGACTTCATTGATGGTACCGTCGCCGCCGATGGCCGCCACCAGCGGCAGCCCCGCTTGGGCACCTTCCCTGGCTATCTCAATGGCATGGCCGGGACCCTCGGTGCGGGCTACCTCGTAGTGCCAGCCGGCTTGTGTCAGTACCTGTCTTGCTCTATCTAATACCTTGAGGGCGCGGCCCCTGCCCGCCCTCGGGTTGACAATGATCTTGACAAACGACATTGGCATCACCTGCTGGTATGGAAAATGCGCCGAACGCGGATGGAAAACAATCTAGGTATTCTGCATTGGTATAGATAAACCTGCCGGCTTGATGGTTCTCAAGGACCAATGGCTTAGACAGGAATTGCCGTAGGCGACAGCGAATAGCAAAGGGAAAACCAAGGAAGAAGGAGCGAGAGAGGTGAAAGAATGAGCAGAGGCTGGTTGTGGTTGCCTGTCTTAGTGTGCTTGGCCCTGTGGGGAATCAGCGGCACCGCCTTGGCCGATGAACCCGTGGACTACCGATTGGATATGCAGATGTCGCTGGAGAAGATGGAGCAGCCGGCGACCTTGATTGGAGATGTGGGTGTCTATGAAGATGGGGTTCGCCTGGGCTTGCGCTACCGGGTTATGTCTAACATCTATGCCGCTCTCCATGTTCAACTGAAAGACGACTATCCCTTGAGCATTGAGGGGATTTACCGTATACCCATCGGCCTGGACTATGCCAATCTTTACGGGGGAGTGGGTGTCGATCTGAGCAAGGGCGCGCTCTTCAATGGTTATCTCATCGGCGGTGTAGAAGCAGCTTTGGTGTTTGTCCAAGTAGATTACCATACCAGCGATGGTGAGGTGTACACCTGGGGAGGTCTGCGCATACCTGTTTTCTAATATTGACAGCAGGGGTCTAGCCTGGAGCTAGACCTTTCTTTATTGCAGCTTGAGATATAACGCTTGTCTAGGGCAGACAGCTGTCCTTGCTGGGAGGCAAGACTCTTGAGTCTAACTTGGACCTAAGGGCAGGCCGTTAGGCTTTGCTGTACGGGTAAATAACAACTAGGCGCCCAGCGGAGCGCTAGCTTCCAACTCTAAGGAGGTCTTGTGATGGCAAATCTGTTTGGCCGCAAGTGGACGCGGGAGGAATTGCTGAGTTACGTCGGGGACATTCAGCAAATCGGGGGAGTGCGCCGTTTCGTCCTGGCAGAAGGGCGGCAGGCTGGTGTGGAGATAGCTCAATTTCGCACAGGCAGCGGCTTTAACTTCGATGTGGTCTTGAGTCGAGCCCTGGACATCTCCATGGCTGAATATCGGGGGCAGGCCTTGGCTTGGCGCTCTTCCACTGGGGATGTAGGTCCGTGGTTCTATGAGCCCCAAGGAAAGGGCTGGCTCAGGAGTTTTGCCGGCGGGCTTTTGGCAACCTGTGGACTGCGCAACGTCGGCTCTCCCTCTGTTGATGAAGGAGAGGAGCTGGGGCAGCACGGCCGCATCGGCAACCTACCCGGGGAGCATATTTGGGTGGACGGCGCTTGGGACGGCGATGAATATGTTATGTGGGCCCAGGGGAAAATCCGGGAGACCACCGTGTTTGGGGAGAACCTGCTCCTTACCCGGCGGATTTCGACGAGGCTGGGTGAGAACAAGGTATGGATCGATGATGTAGTAGAAAATGAAGGCGCTGACCCCAGCCCCTTTATGCTGCTTTATCATATTAATTTGGGCTTCCCCGTGGTGGCCGACGGAGCAGAGCTGCTTAAACCACCTGGAGAAGTAGTGCCGCGGGATGCCGATGCCGAAGACGGCAAGGAGTTGTTTAAGGACTTTCACGCTCCCCAGGTCGGTTACCGGGAGAAGGTTTATTATCACTATCCGGAGGCCGATGCCTATGGATATGTGACGGCCGCGGTGGTGAACCGCCGTCACAATAACGGGCAGGGCTTAGGGGTATATGTGCGCTATAAGAAAGAGCAGCTGCCTTACTTAATCGAGTGGAAAATGATGGGTGAGCGCACTTACGTGGTGGGGTTGGAACCTGCCAATGCCTTGGTAGAAGGCAGGGCTAAGGAGCGGGAGCGAGGTAGTCTCCAGTTTCTAGCTCCTGGGGAAGCCAGGCGCTTTAGGGTGGAGATCGGGGTTCTGCCGGATCTAGAGGCCATTGAGGATTTGGCCAGGAAGCTCCGCTAAAATCTGTATTCAAGGCCCAAGCGGGTGCCGGTGAAGTGGTAATCCTCTTGCTGCACATGGTTGATGGAGGCTTGCCAGAAAAGCCCCGCTTGGCCGAAGGCTGCAGGTTTTGTCCACCCCAAGCCTAGCGACAATCCCGGTCGGGAGCCGGCACCGGCTGACAACTGGACGCTGCTGGTGCCAAGGGCTC
The DNA here is from genome assembly GCA_012510855.1 of Bacillota bacterium. Classification (GTDB taxonomy): domain Bacteria; phylum Bacillota; class Limnochordia; order DTU087; family DTU087; genus DTU087. Next base: position 13,963 of record JAAZHE010000155.1, read on the forward strand.
CCCAGTCTTTCTCCCAGGCTGCCCTGGCGTAGTAGGTGGTGGTGGGAGCTGCTGAAGGACAGGGGATAAAGGTCGAGGTCCCAAGATCCAACCGGTAAACCGCATCACGGACCAGCAGCCAGCGGATCATTCCCTCCCAATAGGTGCCGGCACCATCTTCCATCCCCGCAAGGTCCCGAAAACCCCCAGAGCTGCCGAAAGCGGCAAGGTCAATTTCATCTATCCAGCGGTATCCCTGGCTGTCCGGGGAATCCAAGTTCCCTGGCAGGAAGCCCTGTGGGTGGTAGCTGTCGCTCCCTAAGGCAGGACTGCTGATGCCGAACTGGTGGGCTAGAGTCATGGCAAGGCCCACCGATCCTCCCGGCCCATAGGCATAGTGGGTATGCCCCGAAAGGAGCCAGCGCTGTCCGTGGAACTGGCTGTCCTCCCTTGGTGTAAAACCCGGCTCATCCATCTTAATCTGCCTTTGACTCATCACCAGGCCTCCCGTCCACTGTTCAAGCCAGGTTCCTTCACCAGCCAGGGAATACTCCACGGTAGATAGGGAGCTTTGCAGATCCTCACTTTGGTACCAATTCACAGTTCCCTGACCTCGCCAGCGTGAGCTTAGAGGCCAGCTGAGGGAGATAGAACCGGTATTGGTTAAAGAAGCTTCGGAGGTGCTCAACTGCGTTGCTGCCTCCTGCTGCCAGTGCCCGGCCAGAGCTGTTTCTCGGGCAGGGTGCCACTGCCAGCTGATTCCCTTTGTCTGCCGCCAAAGGCGGGGACTGGCCTCGTCCTCCGGGGAAAGCCCGGTTGCAAGGTTGAAGATAGCTGTAAGGAGACTGTCCTCCTTGTACATCTCCAGTCCTGAATGGGTCTGTCTTTCCCGACCGACCATTTCCTCCCATCTACCAGTTTCCTGCCAAGTGCGCTGAGGGCTCAGGTAGGTGGCTTCGATCCTCCCGAGACCACCTAGTTCGGCCGGTGCCTTGGGTGCATCCTGGTATCTGAGGAGCCAAAATGCCGAGCTGATGGGGAGGGAGTTGGACAGCTGAAGGCTAAAGTCTCCGGCAATGGTTTGCCCCGATGGACCTTCTGCCAGCTGCCAGCCGCCCATCTGGAGATGACCTGAAGGAAGCTCTTTTTCGGCTTTGAGGGATAGTCCCCGGCGGGTTGAACTGGCCATGGGCTCGGAGATTATAGGGGGCGCTTCTTTCTGCCAGGCAGCTATGGCAAGGGAGCCGGTATTTAGCTGACTTTCCAGGCGCAGGTGGCCGCTGGGGGCGGCAGCCCCACTTTCCGTATCCCGTATGGAACTGGGAGAGCCGTTGGGGATGGAGATTTGGCCCTCTACCACAGTCCCTTCCCAGACATCTGCCTCGAGCCAGAGGCTCGTTTCCCCATGGTCCATCCCCAGCTGGTTGATGGATATCTGCGTGGATTTATTCCCCGGGCGCTGGAACCTCGCCTCCAGCCCTAAGTGATGGGGATAGGGCAGATCAGAAGTCCTACCTGGGACATCCCACTGAAACTCCTTAGTCTGGGTGCTTCCAGAAACGCGCCACCAGATACCGCCCTTCTCTTGGGCAACGGTAAAACGCCCCATATACCCCTCTACAGATTGAGTCCCCTCCAGCAGCCACTCATCTAGAATGATGGTTAGAGAATCACATCCCGGCGGTGGGAGTATCGTCAAGGCTATAGCCGTAATCTCCCTTCCCTTAAGCTGGTCTTGAGGTTTGCTCAAATCCAATTGGTATTTTTGCCACCCGGGGGAGAGCTCAAATTCTACAGGACCAGCTGCTTCTTGCTCACTGTCCAACAGCCAGATGGTGAGCTTCGCCCCGGATAAAGGTGCATGGGCCCAAAAGGTCAAATACTCGGCATCTACCGGCGAAAAGGAGCGGGGCACGCAGCCTAAGACTTGAGGCAGTCTGGCATCAGGGCTGCTGTGTTTAACTGTCACCGCCAGGGCAGTATTATTCGAAGGAGGTGACCAGGGAGCAATGGAAAGGGGCACGTCCTCCAGTTCCATCACTCCCTGAGAGGTTATCGGCCGCCAGCGGGATATCGCCCGACTGGCTGTCCCGATATCCAGGGCAGAGAGGATAACCTGGCCGCTGACCTCCCCAGGAAGTAGGTTAACAAGCCCGATTTCTACTCCGGTGATCCTCTCCCAGGCCGGCAGTCCGTTTTTCTCCCATTGGCCTCTCGAAAGGACCACATCTTGCCAGCCCACCAAGTTTCCCAAAGAAATATACTGCCGGAAAAACCCGCTGGCACCGGAGAGTAGGCGAACCTCCAACTTGATCCCCGGAAGGGGCTGGGAGAGGCCCAAAGTGAGCAAAAGGTTTGTCTCCTTATCTAGCCTTACGGGAGATGGCGCAACCAGCCTGGCTTCAACACTGGCTCCGCTGCCTTCCAGGATAAAATCCAGTTTTAGGGCAGAGCGGGTAACGCCCTCTGTAGGAAGCCAGCCGCTGACCCTCTCCAGCGCGAGGCGGCTGGTCCCGCTTGCCCGAGACAAGGACCAGCTGTGGGGATCGGAAAGCATTGCAAAAAGGGGCTGCCTCAACGTATGGGTTTCCATATCTTCAACAACCCGATTCTCAAGCAGGAAAGCATGTGATGCCCTGTGCCAGATTTCTGCTGCAAAATGGGGTTCTGGTCCCTTGGGGACTTTTTCAAGGGAAAGTGCCGACCAGGTTTGGGTAGCTGCATAGGGGGTCGTGCTGTAACCCGACCAGAAGGGGAAGTAGCCTGTGGAGAACTCATGGGCGCTCTCCCGCCGGGATAGATGGGTAAATCCCCAGCGCAGGGATTCTCCGCCGTACTCTGTTCTGAAGCCCTGGATCAAGGGCTTTTTCCCCGGCGTGCTGTCCACTACCTGATAGGAAATAGTCAATCTCAAAGCTTCGGGCCAAACATCCAGGAGCGTGATGGTCCCAGTGTTGTAGTCGATGAGATAATCCACTCCGGCTTTCAGCCTCAGGTTGTCCAGCTGGACTACCTCTGTATCGGGAAGAAGCGGTGCTCTAGCGGTTCGATACACCCTGATGGTGGGATGGAAGAGGAAGGTCTCGGTCTTATGTACTACTTGGGGGTGACCTGCGGCCAGGAAAAAGGCGGCATTTTTCCAGATCATAGCGCCCTGGACGCCGGTAATGGGCAAGGAGACTGAAGATAGGGGCGGAGACAGCTGCTTGGTTTCAACCTCCCCCAGCACGATAGAGGCATTGGCAGTATCCACCTGGAGCATGTACTGGGGAAAAAGGGGGTTGTCATCGAAGCTTCCCCGGACCCATATCCCCGGCCAGAGGTACTCAACCTCAGCCTTTAGCCTTTGACTCAAGGTGAGTCCGGGAAGGGGGACGACACCAGGATCCGGTGGGCTGCCGGTAATGCTTACGTATTGGAGCTCTAGGACCTTTGCACCATGGAGGCTGAGGCCTGACACTGATTCCATAGAAGCTGCAGAACCCTCCAGCCCGTTTGGGTTCCACGGACTAGCTGCGGAACTCACTCCTCCGCTAGGCGGTCCGACTTCATTCCCCCCCGCTGCCTCTGCCTGCCAAAAGGCGCTACAAAGGCACCAAAGGCCTGTGAGGAAGAGGAGCAACAAGAGCCATAGGTTTTGAGCTTGCACATGAGTGGTTTTTTCCCAAGCCATAAAATGGTTCATCACCCTCATCTTTCCACAAGTTATTCTAACAAGGCAGCGAGACAAGAACAAAGGGCCTTTAGCAGGATGGTATCGGTTAATGTCGAATTTGCACATGGTATATCGCATATGGCAGAAATCTACATATCTGCCGGTTGCCGGAACCTTGGATGAAGGCATACTTTGGGAAAGGGTGGTTAAGGAGTGGACAGTTACCCATATAAACGGTCATTTGGATGGATGGTTGCTATTTTGACAGCCTTAGTTCTCCTGGCAAGTGGGGTGGCAGCTGCGGCGGAGGAGAGCGGTGGAGAGGAGCTTCCTATTCTCCGATTCGGCACCACCGCCCGGGTTTGGGGTATGGGCAATGCTGGAGTTGCCGCGGCCAGAGGAGTCGAGGGGCTGTATTACAATCCAGCAGCCCTGGCCTCCGTGGTTCAACCGGAACTGTCCATCAGCCATTCGACACTGGGTGAAGCTACCGATCTGAGTTTTGCAGCAGCCGCCCTGCCCATCACCGACCGGGGGAGTCTCGGCGCGGGATTTCTGTTATTATCCAGTAGCGGCATTCCCCGGACAAAGGAAGAATCTGAGGAGCCTATAGGTACCTTTGATTACTTGCAGGCTGTAGCCTACATAAGCACAGGCATGGAGATTGCCAAAGGGTGTAGTGCTGGCCTCACAGTCAAAGGGATATTCGGCGAAGTAGATGATGCCCACTGCCGCGGATATTCCCTGGAGGGAGGCCTACGGCAGCAGGTTAACGATGTTTTGACCATTGGCTTTTTGGCTAGAGATGTGATCGGTGAGATGAACTGGTCAACGGGTCTTGTTGAGGAGCTGCCCACCCAGGTTCTAGGGGGAGCAACCCTCTCCCTCTTAGATGGTAAGCTTTTGGTCAGCGGCCAGACTGACTCCAAGTTCAAGGATTGGGGTGTTGGTGCCGAATACAATATTGGAGGCTATTTACAGCTGCGGGGCGGCTATGTAGAAGATAGCATAACCGCCGGCGCGGGTTTGGGTTTCGGTCACATCCAGGTGGATTATACATGGACCGGCCGGGAGTCAGGAGGTACCCACCGGGTCAGTTTTGGAGTGCGGTTCTAGGGGCCTTGAATAATTTGGAGATATTTGGCAGGATAGAACTGGTTTTTTGCCGAACCTGCAAGGAAAGTCCTGGTTTCTTGTGCCCGGGAAAGGCTTTTGTCGACGCTTGTGGACTCGTACCACTTGACGAGGAGTGAGAACATGGAGGAAGTAAGGCGGACCGTCAATGATGAACGACAATTAGTCGTTTTTCGCCTCTATGGCGAAGAATTTGGGATAGAGATCACCAAGGTGCGGGAAATTGTCAAACCCCGGGAGATCACCAGGCTTCCCAATGTCGCCGAATTTGTTGAGGGTGTCACCAATTTGCGGGGAGAGGTCATCCCCATCATTGACCTCAAGAAGCGCTTTGGCCTGGAAGCAACTGCTATGACCGATGATTCCCGGATTATTATCGTGGATATCAGTGAGAACAGGGTAGGGCTAGTTGTAGATGATGTCACTGAGGTTCTGCGGATTTCCGGCGCCGATATTGAACCACCTCCTCGGACAGTAGCGGGACTAAAGGCAGAGTATATTCAGGGAATCGGGAAAGTCGGGGAAAGGCTCTTGATTCTTCTGGACGTGGAAAAGATCCTGACTACTGCTGAGAAAATCGAACTCAAGACTGAGCTCCTGCAGGAAGACTTAGTCGCAGCGGCCGCCGAGAACTGAAGGTAAGACAGATCAATCACTGTGCTGTTAAGCTAAGGTGGCTTGTGGACACGTTGGGTTGGAAAGAACGGTATACTCCTTTGAAGAGCAAGGGTGAAGCATTGTGGATGAGATTCTTAGCCAACAGGAGATAGATGAACTGATTAGGCAGGCTACCGGCGCACTCCAGGAGGAAGAGCAGGAGCCGGACGTTGTCACTTACGACTTTAAACGCCCCCATCGGTTCTCCAAGGAGCGGGTCCGGGCCTTGCACAGGATCCACGAGCAGTTTGCCCGGGAGCTTTCCGGTATGGTTTCTGCCAAGCTCCGCACCCGGGTGGAACTCAATGTGGCTTCCATCGAACAGCTGACCTTTGGAGAGTTCATCCGTTCAGTGCCGAACCCTTCGGTGATCATCGTGTGCTCCATGCAGCCTTTGGATGGAAGTCTGCTGATGCAGCTGAGTCCGGATATTTCCTTCCTTTTCTATGATCGCCTTTGCGGAGGGCCGGGAATCTCCCTGGGGCGTACCCGGGAGCTTACCGAGATTGAACTGGCGGTTTTGACTTCGCAGCTCTTTGAGGATATGACTGCCAGTTTCGAGAATGCCTGGTCAGAAATTGTGGACATGCGGGTCACCCTGGAATCCATTGAAAGCAATCCCCAGTTCCTGCAGCTGATGACCGAGCGGGAGACTGTGGTATTGATTTCCATGAATCTAGCGGTTGGCAATACCCGGGATCTGATCAATATCTGTATTTCTTATTCGGCCCTAGAGCCCGTTCTCAAGGAACTGACTTCCTTCCGCTTATTTGACTCCCTACGGCGGCGACCGGATCCACAGGATATCGAGATGCTAAAATCCAGGGTTCAGCAAACACCCATCACTCTCACCGTGGAACTGGGGTCCAATACCGTTACGGTGGCAGACCTTTTGAGTCTGCAGGTCGGTGATGTGGTCACCTTGAACCGCAGGCGTTACGAGAATTTGGAAGTCAAGATCGGTGATACCACCAAATTCCTAGCCTCACCGGGGAAGTTAGGTGACAAATTGGGAGTTGTGATTACCGCCCTGCGGCCAATGGAAAGGATAGAGGCCAATGAATGATGATTTCTTGAGCCAAGAGGAAATCGACGCCCTGCTTAGAGCAGCCGGCGAAGATGAAGATACCGGCAGAAACGAAGCCGATGACGGACAGCAGCGAGCAGCTGCACAGGATGCTGTCCTGGAGGAAGAATTCGACGTCCTAACTGATTTGGAGAAGGACGCCTTAGCAGAAGTCGGCAACATATCCATGGGGGCCGCCGCTACGGCCCTTTCCAACATCTTGAACCGGAAAGTATCCATTACTGTCCCAAGTGTGTATGTAACCACTTTTCGGGATGTCCGGGAAAAACACCCCATTCCTTGTATAGTGGTCACGGTGAGGTATACCGAGGGCCTGGAGGGCAGCAATGTTCTAGTTATCAAGGAATCCGATGCGGCAGTCATGACCAGTCTCATGCTGGGGGAAGACGGCTCGAACCCGCCAGCAGAACTAACAGAGCTGCATATGAGCGCTGTCAGTGAGGCCATGAACCAGATGATGGGTTCGTCGGCTACCGCCATGTCGGACATGTTCAGGGCCAGGATTCAGATTAGCCCCCCGGAGCTGGAACGGATAGATCTTGGAGAAATCGGTGATGAGCTGTCGCTGGATGAACCGGTGGTAATGGTGTCCTTCCACTTGGAGGTAGAAGGGGTCTTGGATAGCGAAATGCTGCAGCTTGTGGATGTGGAATTCGCCCGGGATGCGGTGAGGCGCTTGATGGATCCTGAACCTGCGGAGACCTACTCCGTGGGAGCCATGCCGGAGTCCCGCGGTGCAAGGGAGGAAGTTGCTGCCGCCCAGTGGTCCCTAGATCTATCCAGTGCTACGGGCAGTGGGGTACAAGAGCCCCCTTGGCGGTCCAGCAGGGAGGAATTAGGGCCCCAGTCCCATGTTGCCGGAGAACTGGGGAACTTGAATATTGAGCTCATCCGCAATATTCCGGTCAAGGTTAGGGCCATTTTGGGTCGGAGCCGTCTGCCCATCGAATCCATCTTGCGCCTCGGTCCGGGCTCCATTGTTGAACTGGACACCATGGATGGGGAGCCCATCGA
>JAAZHE010000156.1 GCA_012510855.1 Bacillota bacterium
CTGTAGAGTGGAACATGTTATTAGATCCCCATGCGGCAAGTATCGTATTTTCAGCTGAGGAGCTGCCTATTACTGTAATCGGGCTGGATGTGACCACTAAGTGCGTCATGCCGGTGGAGGAATGCCGGAGGAGGATAAAAGGCGGGGTGTTGGATGTAGTAGCCGATGCAGCGGAAGTTTGGTTTAGGATGCGGCCCGAGATCACCTTCCACGATCCCCTGGCAGCTGTTGCTATCTTTGATCCCGGTGTTGTAAATTGCGAGCCAGGCCGGGTGAAGGTGGAGCTGGTGAGTGAGGAGCTAAAGGGCATGACACTGTTTGAACCAGATAGCGAAAAGGGCAGACACAAAGTGGCAAGGACGGTCGATCCTGACCGCTTCTTCGAAGAGTATTTCAAGGTTGCTGGTAAAGACAGGCAGTCTTTCATAGATCCATTCTAGGTAACTGGTGAGACTTCACCATGTATCAGACGGACCTGAGGGGCTAGGCACCCCCAGGTCTTGTCGCGTGTATGGACAGGAGCTTCTACTTTTTCTCCCTCCCGGATCCTCACCAGCATTTCGCTAAGGTGTCCTATCATCTATCCTCGATGGACGAAATACGCACAGAACAATAGAGTGAATATTTGACTTTATTTTGATAAGATTAACGTACCATTAACATGTCCGGCGGTCTAGGAAGTAGGGGAGCATGTCTGTTCTATAGGAGGTGGATCGCGGTAAGGTAGGGTTTACGACCCGCTGAGATAATTTTCCGGGAGGGATTGAAATGGCTAGACTGAGCTTGATAGTGGCCATATGCTTGGTTGTTGCTCTAAGTGGATGGGCTGCAGCCTTTGAACCTCACGATGTTGATTTCGCCGTTCATGTAGAACCATGGGTTGTGCTAAATATGCCGAATACCGCTGATTTGCTAACCATAAGCGACGGGATTGCAAAGGGAGAAGTTGATGTTAGGGGAACCCTTATTTGCAATTTCCCAGTAACCCTTGGCTTTGCGAGCACACGCTTTTCTGAGACCGATGCCAATAAATTTTTCAAGTACACCCTCGGAGTATATGAGGACGAGGAGTATCAGACGTTGTGGTCTTCACTTACCCACACTGCCGGCGGTCCAAGTAATAAAATAGCAGGCCTACAGGGCGTTAACTACCTATCGATACGGCTAAAGGTTGCCATTCCTTCTGCGATGAACTGGTATGACTTAACCGCAGGGAGCTACAGCTCAACTGCAACTATCACTATATCGGCACCGACGCAATAACCCAATGTTAGTGCTTTTGGCAGAGTCCTATGGGATGAGATTTTGGTTTGTCCTAGAGCCATTTACTAATGAATAGTCAATAGTGATATCTTGTCTCCAAACGAGGTAGTCCTTGTTCAGTTACGGGTACAGAATTACAGCCATTCAGATAAGCAGCAAGGACAAGACCTGGGGAGCTGCTATCCCCAGGTCTTATCGTGTGTATGGGCCAAGGCTCTAGGTTTCTACGCCTCCCGGATCCAGACCAGCATTTCGCCCGGTTCCCGGTTGCACCAAGTGCTGTAGGGGACTGCAGTTATCTCAATTTCCCGGGTGGCAGGGGGCGCTGAAGCCGCTATATACAGCTTCCCACCCCACTGGTCTTCATCTACCCGCAGGGCTTTGCTGTGGATGGTAACGATGCCGCCCAAAAGATCCGGCCTCCACTGGGCGGTTAGCTCTGAATCCGGCGGAAGGATAATGGCCGAGAGGTTGGGGCCGTTGTCTACCTCCTCCAGGCAGTACACAATGGGGCCTCTCTGGAGGGCAACTCGTCCGGCGTTCTCCCTAACCTGCGGGTTGGACCTCACCCGCTGTACCGGCATAGGCAGGGTGAGTTCCAGGGTGTCACCCGGCTGCCACGTTCTCCGCACATAGGCATAGCCTTTGCAGGTAACTTGGGCAAGGTCTACTGCCTCTCCGTTAACCAAAAGGCTGGGAGCTTCACACCAATCGGGAAGCCGTACGGCCAACGCAAACTCTTTAGCTTCTTCCGGCTCTACCTTAATGCTCACTGTCTCCTGCCAAGGGTAATCTGTCTCCTGGGTCAGTTTGACCTTGGTCCCTCCGATGTCAAAATCTGCTTCACTGGCTGCATAGAGGTGGACATAGGCTGTATCGCCGCTGGATGAGTACATGTACTGGCCGATGGAGGCTAGGAGCCTAGCTGCATTGGGCGGGCAGCAGGCACAGGTAAACCATCCCTGCCGTACCGGTTTAACGTGGCGCAGGTCATGGCGGACCTTGCAGGCCTCAGGCCATACCTCTAGGGGATTGACGTAGAAGAAGCTCTTGCCGTCTAGGGAGATACCGCTCAGCACGCCGTTAAACAG
>JAAZHE010000157.1 GCA_012510855.1 Bacillota bacterium
CTCCGCAAAGTGACAGGCGCAGAAGTGCCCCTGCTCATACTCCTTGAGCTCAGGCCGAGTTTGCTCGCATTGGGCCACTGCATATCTACACCGAGGGTGGAAGGCGCATCCACTGGGTGGATTTGCTGGACTGGGAACATCCCCCTCCAGCACGACATCTTTCTTGGGGTAGTCCGGATCAGGTACAGGGATGGACGATAGCAGCACCTCAGTGTAAGGATGCAGAGGACGGTTAAACAGTGTCTCGGTAGGAGCAAGCTCCACGATCCGACCCAGATACATGACAGCAACCCTATGGGAGACGTGTTCCACAACACTGAGGTTGTGGGCAACGAAAAGATATGTCAGTCCCATCTGCTTTTGCAGGTCTTCCAAGAGGTTCAAAACTTGCGCCTGTACTGACACGTCCAAAGCTGAAACAGGCTCATCACAGATAACCAGCTTGGGCCTCAGCGCTAGTGCTCTGGCGATACCTATCCTCTGCCGCTGGCCTCCACTGAACTCATGGGGATAGCGGCGCATATAATCAGGACTTAGACCTACAGCTTCCAGCAGCTCTGCTACCCGCTCTTCCCGCTGCTTTCTATCTTTCATTCCGTAAATGTAAAGCGGTTCCCCGATGATGTCAAAGATCAGCATCCTGGGATTAAGGGATGACATGGGGTCCTGGAAGATCATCTGCATATCCTTGCGGATCTCCTGCATTTGACTGAGCTCAAGCTCGGTAATATTGATCCGCTCCCCATCTCGGTAGTAAATCACTTCGCCGGAAGTTGGTTCGATGAGCCTGAGAATGCTCCGGGCGGTGGTGGTCTTGCCGCAGCCGCTTTCACCGACTAGGCCCAAGGTTTCCCCTTCGTGGAGAGTGAAGCTTACATCATCCACTGCCTTCACATGACCTACAACCTTGCGGAAGACCCCCCGCACGATGGGAAAATACGTTTTCAGGTTCTTTACTTCAAGCAATGTCCTTTGACCCGTCATAGGACTCACCCCTTTTTAGCAGCCAGCATTTGGCGCTGTGGTCGTCGTCAAGCTTAAACTCGGGCGGTTCTGTATCGCATTCCGGCATTACGTAGGGACAGCGGTCCTTAAAGCTGCATCCCGGCGGCAGTTCATAGAGTGATGGTACTGTTCCCCTAATGGGTGTTAACCTCCGCTTTCTTCCTATAACGGGCACTGAGTTCAGCAATCCCTTTGTATACGGATGCTGAGCATTGTGGAAAATCGTTCTCACCGGTCCCCGTTCAACTATTTTCCCGAGATACATGACTACTACATCATGGGCAACCTCAGCAATTACCCCCAAGTCGTGGGTGATCATCATGATGCTCATGCCCATCTGCTCCTGGAGCTCTAACATCAACCGCAGAATCTGCTTTTGAATGGTAACATCCAAAGCAGTAGTAGGCTCATCGGCAATCAGGAGTCTCGGCCGGCAGGATAAAGCCATGGCGATCAGCGCCCTCTGCCTCATGCCTCCACTCAGCTGGAAAGGATTTTCATCAAATCTCTGCTCCGGCGCTGGTATACCTACCTTCCTGATCATCTCAATGGCCATCTCTTTAGCGGTTTTCTTGTCCACATCGGTATGGAGCCTAATGGCCTCAACAATCTGCTTCCCGATTGTATATACCGGTGTCAAGGAAGTCATGGGTTCCTGGAAAATCATGGAGATCTCGTTACCGCGAATATTCCGGATCTCCTTGCCTTCAGGATCCATCGCCGTAAGATCCAGGGTTTCCTCAGGAGTTGGGTGGTACAGGATCTTACTCTCTTCCAGGATCTTACCCGGTTTGGGGACCAGCTGCAGAATGGATAGTGCCGTCATGCTCTTCCCGCAGCCGCTCTCACCCACAACACCCAATACTCTGCCGGGCTGTACATCAAACTCAACACCGTCAAGGGCTCTTACAACCCCATCGTCAGTATAAAAATATGTCTTAAGGTTTCTAACCTCCAGCAATGGCTTGCTCACTTTCTCTATGGCCCCCTCTCGCCTGCTTGTGAGTCTAAACGGTTGGTCTATCCTATCTCATACGGGTCGGCAGCGTCTCGTAATCCGTCTCCGACGAAATTAAGCGCGAGAATAGCCGTTACCACAAATGCACCGGGAATCAATAGCCAAGGATAGAGAATCACCGTCTGGAAATTCTGCGCCTGCTCTAAAAGGACTCCCCAACTCACAGCTGGAGGCCTTAACCCCAGTCCCAAGAAACTCAAAGAAGTCTCCATGAGAATCATACCTGGTATGGATAAGGTCAAACTTACGATGATGTAGCTGCTAAAATTGGGAACCAGATAGCGGAATATGATCCGCATATTTGATGCGCCGTAGCTTCGGGCTGCCATGACGTAATCTTCGTTGCGTAAGGAAATGAGCTTACTGCGAATCCCCCGGGCCAGCCACGGCCAACTGGTCATAGAGGAGATGACCACTATTGCAACATAGACTTTGGTTATGGGCCAGTTACTGGGAACCGCTGCCGCAAGACCCATCCACAGCGGCAGTTTCGGTATTGCCAAGAGGAGCTCTGAGATCCTTTGGACTACTTCATCCACTATCCCACCGTAGTAACCGGCAATTCCCCCTAGGACAATACCTAAGACTAGACTTATTATCACGCCCAGTACTGCCATGCTGATGGACACCCGGGTGGCATAGATAGTTCGACTAAACACACAGCGGCCGTTGCGGTCTGAGCCAAACAAGAAAAGCGGCGGCCCATCCTCGCTGACATTGAATAGATGAATATCTGTGGGAAATAGACCAAGCAGTTTATACTTAAAACCCCTAGCGAAGAAGTAAATAGGATACTTCTCCTTGGTGTTTTCAACCCATTCCCGTTCCCATGTTTCTGGGTTAAACTCCTGCTTATACCCGTAAATGAAAGGCCGCAGATGAAACCTCCCATCGGCGTCAAAGAAGCGGATTTTGCGGGGCGGTACATAGTTCATATTAGGATAAAGATGAATCGGGTCATTAGGCACAAGAAATTCCGAAAACAGCGCACATAAGATGAGAATTCCCAATGCCCACAAAGAAACCATCGCCAGCCTATGCTTCCTGAACCTAAGGAGGATCAGCTGCATCTGGGATCTAGATTTTCGTGTATTGGTTACAACCTCTTGCATTGTTATCTACTCCCATCATCAAACGATATCCTGGGATCTGACACTGCCAGCAGCAAATCTGACAACAAGGTGCCAAAGATAGTCAAGGCGCTTAGTACCAGAATTATGCCTCCAGCAAGGTACATGTCTTGGCTCAAACGGGCCTGGTGCAGAACCGGCCCCACCGTCGGGATACCGACAACAATGGATACAATCATGGAACCGGAGACAATGGCCGGCAGCTGCCAACCCAAAGCAGCAATAATCGGGTTCAATGCTATGCGCAGTGCATGCTTAATGACTGCTGCCCACTTAGAAAGGCCCTTAGCCCTGGCAACCTTCATGTAATCCTTGCCCAGCTCATCCAGCATAGTAGCCCGCAAGGTTCTCACTGTACCGGCAGTGCTTTCCATGGCAATTACAATCACCGGGACGATTAGATGCTGAAGCAGGTCAATCACCTTGGCTAGGCTCCATGGCGCTTCTCTATATTGCGGGGAGAAAAGACCCCCAATGGAGATATTAAAGTTGGTAAACAAGAAAACCATAATGACAAGAGCCAAGAGAAAGTTAGGGATCGATACCCCCACAAAGGAGAAGAAGGTGAAGAAGTAATCTCCCTTGGTATACTGGTTGACCGCTGAATATAAGCCGATGGGGATAGCAACCAGAAACTGAAAAACCAGCGGGATTAGGCCTAAGGTAATGGTGAGCGGCAGCCGCTCAACAATAATGCGCTGCACCGGCCTGTTCCAGTTAAAAGACATCCCAAAATCGCCTTTCGTGAGAATATTTCTCATCCAGGTGATATACTGCTCGTGCATGGGACGGTCCAGTGCATACCTTTGGGTAATTGCCGCCAGCAGTTCTTGACGGCGTTCTTCAGTCATACCTGCAGAGCTGATACGGGCCACATAAGTTGACGCATAATCTCCCGGTGGCAGCTGTATCACGATAAAGGCTAATACCGATACTAAGAATGTAAGCAGGATTGCATACACAGTTCTTCTGATGAAATACGCGGCCAATGAAAGCCACCTCCACATCCTAACATCTGGAGCACAATTGGTTAGGCAGAGACAAGCCTTGCGGCTTGTCTCTGCTGCTCCAGTTCCAGGTTGTTATAGCCAACCATACTCCATAGCTCTCTGTAAGGGATCCTTGGACATTTCACTGGGGCTGTAGATATGCGGTAACAGAGACTCTTCGTATGTGAGCTGCGGACGAGTCTTAAAGAAGAACTGGGTTGGCTCATAAGCATTGGTCCACCAAGTGCTCCACTCGTAAATGAGGGGACCGTCGTCCTTGGTTGGGTAGTTTGCTATGTCGTTGTTCACAATCATCGGATGCGGAAAGTCGCAGACGGTGGTGATCCGCCAGACATTCTCCGCTGCGTTATCCAGCATCTTCTGACCCCAGTAGATCAGCTCTTCACGGCTCGTGCTGTACTGCAGGTTGTTGAACCACTCAAACAGTTCCTTGACATCCTCCGGTGGCTCTTCGCCTACTTGACCTTCACTGGTGAACCACTGCCACCAGCCAACACCCGGATGGACTGGGAACATATGGGCATTGATGTAGGCTGGGAACAGCATCTCGGTTCTAGCATCTCCGTGCCATACCCAGACTGCCATATCATTGGTATGTTCACGCTGGAAGCCGAAGGTTGCTTCTCTCTGTACCACAGTGGCATTAATGCCGATGTCTCTGAAGTTCTGCTCAACGATCTCCAGGATCTGGGCCCGAGGAGCTTCGGATACAATGTATTCGATGTCAAAGGCTATGGGTCGACCCTGCGGGTCATCTCGCCACCCGTCGCCATCTCTGTCGATGACTCCGATGGAGTCGAGGATCTGCTTGGCCCGCTCGGGATCGTACTCTTTGTACATTTCCTCATACTCGGGCTTGTACCACATGGTACCAGGCAATACCGACATCCTTACAGGACGAGCCATGCCAAACATAATCTCATCATTGATCCGCTCTCTATCCACAGAGATCTGCAGTGCGATCCGGAAATCCCGATTCCGGAAGAGGTCTCTCACAACTGGGTCTTTGTAGCACATGTTGAGCTGCAATCCAGTCGCATTGGCAGCGAAGTTCCAGATCTCTGTCCGATAGTTTCCGGTCTGCTCATATCGACGGTAAAGCGGTATATCCGGGGTCTCAGTCATGAAGCCCTCGAAGTCCACTTCACCGGAGATGATCTTACCAACGATGATCTCCCGATCGGGAACGTGTTCTACGATGATCCGATCGATGTACGGAAGCTGGTAGCCGTCGGTGTCGACCTTCCAGAAGTATGGGTTGCGCTCATACACCATGGTAGTCTGGGTCTTGCTCACCAGAACATAGGCTTCCAATGTGGGCGGGAAGTTCCCCAGAACCTGGGACGTGGTCTGCTGACCCTGCCTATTGGTAAAGTACTCATACAGCTGATACCACGTGCCAAAGCCTGCTTTTTCAGCCTTAGCCTGGGCAGCTTCCAGTCCGATGAAATCGGGATGGAACTGCTTCAAGAAGTGCATTGGCTGAACGAAGTAGTTCCAGTCATTATGGGGATGGCTTAGTGAGTTGATCAAGGTTGGGAAAGGCTTGTCACAGGTGATGCGAATTGTGTAATCATCCACAACCTCTCGTCTGATGGTTCTCCGTCGGCCGTCTTCGTTATACACTGTAACGGCATTGTCTTCAAAGGTGACGTAGTCGGGGTTAATGGCCGGATTGATCTCGGGGTTGCACCGGTCATAACGCCAATAATCGTAATACTCCCAAGCTGTGAGAGGATAGCCATCAGACCATCTCAGGCCTTCCCGCAGATAAAAGGTCCATTCTGTGAAATCATCATTGACGTCATAACCTTTCCACAGGTTAGGCGCACCAGGCTTAGCATCCGGTGTAGCCCTGAACGGACCTTTGCTGCCCATGAGCATATTGGCCGAATACGGGCGAGAAGGTGCCTCCGCATTAAACACCCGGGCCGTACCGCCGTAACGACCCATCTCATGCAAAGGCTGCACGACCATAACATCCTTGGGAAGCCGCTCTTCCACCGGCGGCAGCAATCCCTCTTCAACCATCCGAGCTAGGATGGGATGTTCCTTGTACTCCATTGCAGACGCTGAAGTTGCTACTAAAAGCAGCACTGACAATAGCAAGGCTAACTTCTGCAGTCTTGTCACTAGTTTACCCTCCTAACCTCTCTTCTTGCTGATACTTCTTTTACTGCATGACCAACGACCGACGAAACACATGTGCTGCCTTTCTCTCCATCGACACCCCCTCTCCCAGTCTGTATGCATTTAAAATAAACACACCCCAGACTTTATGTGGTGCTCAAAACAAAGGGTATTACCTTTTCGTAAATGTCATTTGCATTATTGGGTTTACTTACTGTATTTTTTTCTATAGGTATCCATGTATTCCAGTTGAGTCCGTATAATGGTGTAAAAATGGTTTTCTAAAAAAAATAGGAGAGCCATTAACAAATTCCTCAGTTAGAATAGAAGTTGGACAAACCAAAATTCTAAGAGGAGGAATTTGAATGGCTCAATACCAGATTACCGTAGATCAAGAACTTTTGCA
>JAAZHE010000158.1 GCA_012510855.1 Bacillota bacterium
GCACAAGAGGCGCTTAAATGGCTGGACCAGGCCCGGCAAATGGACCCTGATGATCCCAAGGCCCAAGCCTATTACGGCAGTGCTCTGGCCCTTGTGGGAAGGGATAGCATCGATCCCCTGGAGCGGTTTGCTAAGGTCCTACAGGGTCTCAAAATACTCGATCGGACCGCCGCTGCCTATGGGGAATCGGTACCTGTTCGAATCCTAAGGGCTTATGTAAACTACCGCCTGCCGGAGGAATATTTTCACCGCACCCAGACAGCCATAGAAGATTTTTGCTTTCTCATCGACCGCTATGAAGAGGACAGCACTGTCTTTAGTGAGCAGTTTTACTGGCAGCTGCTTTCTGATTTGGCAACAGCCTATAGGACTATCGGTAAAGAAGATGAGGCCTTGGCAGTAGAAGAGCAGTTGGAGAGAGTGCAACACCGCAGAGCTGAAGCATCCCCCCAGGCGGATGGTCTGACAGCGGATTCCGGGCCTTCTTGGGAAGCGCTGGCCAGGCGTCGAGCTCTCATTGAGGAGGGCCTCCAGCTCCTTGAGCAGGGTGAGGCCGGTGACAGGGCAGCGGCAGAAAAGGCCTACCAACTGGCAAGGGAAATCCGCAGCCTTTTCCCGGAGGATCCTCTAGTTGAAGCCCTGTATGGGAGCAGCCATTCTCTGCTGGGCCGCTATGCCTCCGATGGAAATAGTATGTTCGCCCATGCCATCGAGGGGATTGAGATGATCGAAAATGCAATCCGCCGGGCGCCGGATGACACCCTGCTCAGGAAGATCCGAGCCCAGCACAGCTACCGGCTGCCGGAAGCCTTTTTTCACCGCACCGCTGCCGCCATCACCGACCTGGAATACCTGGCTGCTCAGTTTAGGGCAGGTAGCCAAAACATTGACAGTGAGGAATACCAGAAGATCCTCTTTCAGTTGGGAGACTGCTATCGGCGGCTGGGACTGACCGATGATGCCCAGGAGATCTGGGATGAACTTCTCAGCCGGTATCCCAATTCTCCTCATGCTGCGGTCTTAAAGAAGCGGCTTAACCAGCCTCTTTCCAAAGAGCTCCTTTCGCCCCCTGACCTGGAGGATATAGACGATCTCTTGGATTGGGGAATTAGTCTTTTCCAGCAAGGGGTGAAGGACGACCCTGCTGCAGCTGAAGCAGCCAGGGTGTGTCTGGAAAAGGTGCATCAGCTCCGGCCTAAGGACCCATTTATCGAGGCCTATTACGGCAGTGCCTTGGCTTTGTCGGGTCGGTACTCATCAACATCAGCAGAGATGTTTCAGTGTGCAGTGGAAGGTCTGGCACTAGTAAACAGCGCCCTGCGCCAAGAGCCCAAGAATCCGGAACTCAGGCTCCTCAGGGGATACCTTTGCTATAACCTCCCCGAACCTCTCTTTCACCTAACCAGTAAAGCCATAGAGGATTTTCAGTGGGTGAAGGATTGGTATCTAAGTAGCTCCCGCAGAAAGAGGGAGAGATTCTTAAATCCAGATCAATTTATTGAGCTTCTAGTCAGCTTGGAGACTGCGTACCGGCGCTTGGGGAAAGATGCTGAAGCCGATGCCTTGGCCTTGGAGATTGAAGCCGAAAAGACTCGGCTGGCAGAAAACTGAAATGGCGGTGAGATGGTATGCCTAGCTTTTTTGATGAACTGCGGAGAACGGCAAAGTCACCTCTTTTAGAAAAGTACTTTGAGCCTGACGGTACCGTTGAGACTATGCCCCTAGAGAGATTGCAGGCCTTTCAATTGGAAGCCCTCAAGACGGTAGTTACCCGGGCTTATCGTCGCTCGCCCTTCTACCGGGGCAAGATGGAGGCTGCGGGCGTTCAACCGGAGGATATCAAGGCTCTAGAGGACGTAAGCAAACTTCCCTTTACCACCAAGGATGAACTGCGCCAGGATCCGTGGATCACCTTAGCGTGCTTCAAAGATGATATCGCCCTGGTGCATGTAGCTACCGGCACAACTGGCGGGAAAGAAATCTACGTTCCCTGGACCTGGCGGGATTTCTACTTGCACGAGCTGACGCCGGGCCTACCCCACCTGGTAGATGTCAAGCCAGGGGACATCTGTCTCAACGCACTTCCCTATGAAATGAGCTCTTCAGGCCTGGCATTTCACAAGGTGTTTATGTCTGGCTGTAAGGCGACAGTAATTCCCGCCGGCAAAGCCGGTGCGTATTCGACTCCGGAGAAAACGGTGCGGGTGATGCAGGACCTGCAGCCTACCATTGTGATGACCACACCTTCCTACTCGATGCAGCTGTCGGAGGCCGCGGAAGCTATTGGCTTTGATCTAAGAACCTTGCCCTTGCGGCGGATGTGGCTGACCGGCGAAGGTTGTTCCTTTGCCTTTCGGGAGCGGGTGGAAAAGATCTGGGGTACCAAGGCCAATTTTTACTACGGCTCCCTGGAGGGAGGGGGCCTGGGAGTAGAGTGTGATGAGCACCGGGGTTATCACATCCCCATGTCCCATGTTTTGGTGGAAATCGTTGATCCCGAGACCGATCGGGTGTTGGAGCCTGGTGAAATAGGTGAGATCGTCGTCACGTGTCTGCTGCGCTGGGATACCCCCTTGATCAGGTACCGCACCCAGGACCTGGGCTATATCGATCCCGATGTATGTACCTGCGGCATTGCTCTGCCCCGTCTCTTCCTCCGGGGCCGCCGGGTCGAGCAGATTGAAATAGGCGGTATTGAGTTTTCGCCATTCTATCTGGAGGAGTTCTTGATGAAGCTGCCCGAGGTAGGGAATTGGTACCAGTTTGTGGTCTCCTCCGGCGCAGATAAGCTCCATGTGCGGACAGAAGTTGCTCCAGGCGTTGAGAAGACTCCAGAACTGGCAGAGCGGCTGGCTAGCCAGTTGGAATTCTCCGTGGGAGTACCGTGCGAATTTGAATTGGTAGACCGGATTCCCCGTCCCCAGAGCAAGACCATTAGGGTTGTTCGTGAATAGGAGGCGGTACAGATGATCATTGATGGGCACTCCCATATTTTGCAATCGGACTTCGGAAGCGGAGAACAGTATCTAGCAGCACTCCAGGAAGCCGGAATCGATATGGGCATCGTAGTTCCCGGCGGGACTGTCGATGTCCGCCGCATGACGGATTATATCATCGGGCGGGCGAAGCCCAGTCCAGATCCGCCGGATAATGGATATATTCAGTCAGCCGTCGACGAAGCCGCCGGCAAGTTGATGGGGTTTTGCTGCTTTAATCCCTACGCCCAAGGAGCCCCGGAAATGCTGGAGAATGCCTTTCAGAGCGGCTTTCGGGGGCTGAAGCTGTCGCCCATGAGCCATCAGTTTTCCTTTGCCAGTAGAGCAGTGGCGGAGCTGGCGGCTATCTGCGGGGATTACGGCCTCCCCCTATACAGCCATGTCTTATACAATCCCGGTGCATCAACGGAAAGGTTTATTTCCTTGGCTAGGCAGTTTCCAAAAACCAACTTCATTCTGGGCCATATGGGCTTTGGTCCGGCGGACCAGGATGCCCTTCAGGCTGCCGTTGAGCTGGATAACTTCTTTCTAGAGACATCCACCGGCAGTTACCTTACCATTAAGCAGGCAGTGGAAAGGGCGGGGGCCAGCAAAATTATCTTCGGCGGCGAGTTCCCTTTATCCCACCCTAAGGTGGAGCTGACCAAGATCTTGGCGCTAAAGCTTTCTGATGATGCACTGGAGCAGATCCTGGGCGGGAACATCTGGCAACTGGTTAGATTTTAGCCGTCAGAAGGGGCGTGAGGAAAATGGTCATTGGCGGTGATGTTCATTCAGTCAATGAGATATTAGAATACGCTAAGAAAGCCCCTTTTTATCAGGGTAAGCTGCCGGATAAAGCCTTAGTTTCCGTATCGGAGCTAACCAGGCTTCCTTTGACTACCAAGGAGGAGCTCCGGAACCACTCGCCCTTTGGCTTTTTGGCTGTGCCTAAGAGTGAGGTGGCTGTCTACTTTGAATCCTTTGGGACTACGGGAAAACCAGTTTCCATCTGGCTTACCCAGGAAGACCTGGAGGATAATGCCGATGAGATCAGCGCCGGCGGGGTGAATCTATCGGAGGAAGACACCGTACTGATTCGGTACCCCTATGCGATATCCCAAATCGCCCATACTTTCCATTACGCGGCCCGGCGGAGGGGTGCCTGCGTTATTGCAGCTAGTTCCCGCTCTACCATCAGCCCTTTCCCGAGGGTGGTAAGTATGATGCACAGTCTAGAGGTAACGGTGCTGGCGGCACTGCCCTTGCAGGCCCTGCTCCTGGCCAAGACTGCTCAGCTCATGGGCTTATCTCCTGGGGAGGACTTTCCCCACCTTAGGGCCATCTGCACCGCAGGTGAAACCTTAACTCCCCGCCGCCGGCAAGTCCTCCAGGAACTCTGGCAGGTGCCCGTCTTTGACAATTACGGTATGACGGAGGTGGGAGCGGCGGCCATGGAGTGCCCCTTTGGCCAGCTTCACCCTCTGGTTGATTATTTTGTTTTCGAGGTCCTAGATGAGGACCGAAAGACCCCAGTGGAGCTGGGGGAACTGGGTTATTTGGTAATCACAACCCTTAAGCACAGGGCGACACCGATTATCCGCTACTGGACCGGGGATAGGGTACGGCTGTTTCAAGCAAGCTGTCCCTGCGGAGCCGAGTATCGGTTGGAAGTGCGGGGGAGGCGAGAAAGCTGCCTAGAAGCGGGAGGTAGACTTTTCGATCTCTGGGATTTGGAGGAGATGGTAGAGGAGGTTTCAGCCAAAGGTCTGTGGGCAGCCGGTCCCCTGGAGCAGTCGGGGCTGCACTTCGTTGTAGAAAGTGACCAGCTGGATCTAAGGCGCTTGGGGGGGAGGATTGCGGCACTGGAGAGGCGGCATCAAATTCCCCTGCGAGTCACCCTTGTACCCCCTGGCACTTTCTATGATCCTAAGGAGCTTCTCAGCGTCGGCGAAGTAGGTAAGCCCCGGTATATCTTTTCGGCGGAGGAACTAAAGACGAAAGCTTATGAGAAAAGCCTGCGTTTGTAGGGTGAGTGTTGACTTTCAGGCAGCAGGGGGAGATAACGTGGAAGTGCTTAATGGGGGAAAAGACCAAGTAGTCTGGCTAGACGGCAGGGGTGTCGATGCAGAGCACCACGGCTTCTGGAGCGTGTTGGCCAGTTCAGCACTGCGGACGGTGGTGGTTGATCGCCAAAAGCGGCACAAGCTCAATCTGCCCTTGGGAACCCGCTGGGTGGTAGAAGTAAATGAAGTTGGAGAACTGGAGGGCCTTGCGCCAAGTGATATTGTCATGTCGGGTCAACTGGAGCTTTTGGCCAAGGCCAAGGACCTCGGACACCCTACCTGTGTTTCCCTGAGGATCGATAACCGCGACGCCTTGGAGGCGGCCTGGGTGACGGCACGGAAGACCGAGTATGCTGTGGTGGAGTTTGATCTTCCCACCAATATACCCTTGGAGCTCATCATTGCCCGGCTGCAGGATAGTGACACCATCCTGCTGAAGCGGGAGGCAACTTTCGAAGATATGCTGGTGGCCTTTGGGGTCATGGAACGGGGCAGCGATGGAGTGCTGCTTTCTACTACGGATTTGGCGGAAATCATGAAGGTCAACAGCTATCTACTGGAGAGTGACCGGCGCAAGATTCAATTACTGCCCGTGGTGGTGGAGAAAGTTCGGCATATCGGGATGGGGTTTCGGGGTTGTATAGATACCACCAACCTCCTCGGTCAGGATGAGGGGATGCTGGTGGGGTCAACCTCTACCGGCGGCATCCTGGTGTGTTCAGAAACCCATTTCCTGCCTTATATGAATCTCAGACCTTTGCGGGTCAACGCCGGTGCAGTTCATTCCTATGTATGGATGTTCGATGATAGAGTCGAGTATATCACTGACTTACAGGCAGGGAGCCGAGCAATGGCTGTGAGTACTTCAGGGGAAGTGCGGGAGGTAGTGGTGGGCCGAATCAAGATTGAAGTGCGTCCTTTGCTCTTGATTCAGGGCCAGATTGAAGGCCAGCCCATCAACGTTATTCTTCAGGATGATTGGCATATTCGGGTGATGGGGGCTGATGGTAAGGCTAAAAACGCCACATTGGTATCTCCCGGGGATGAACTCATGGGCTATTTAGACCAGCCGGGCCGCCACGTGGGTCTTAAAGTAAGAGAGACAATTCTAGAAAGATAGGGGAGAGGATTGTGAGAGGAAAACAGCTCCGCATGCAGAGGCTGTTCCGGCATTCCCACAATACCCTCATTGTGCCTATGGATCACGGAGTGTCTGTGGGACCAGTGCCGGGATTGGAGGATATTCTAACTACAGTAAGAGAAGTTGCCGCGGGTGGAGCCGATGCCGTGTTGGTTCACAAAGGGCAGGCAAGGCACTTAATTGAGGCTGGGGAAGTGGATATCGAGCTGATCGTGCACCTTTCTGCGTCGACGGATCTGGCCCCCGAGCCCAGGAGCAAGGAGCTGGTGAGTACGGCCGAGCACGCTGTTAAGTTGGGAGCAACGGCTGTCTCTGTTCACGTCAATCTAGGCAGTCCCGAGGAGGCACATATGCTCAAAGGCTTGGGTCGGGTGGCGGAAGCATGTGATGACTGGGGAATTCCATTGGTTGCTATGATGTATGTGCGGGACGGTATCAAGGAAAATGAGTATAACCCGGTCAAGATCGCCCACGCCGCCCGAGTTGCAGAAGAACTGGGAGCAGACATTGTGAAGGTGAATTATACCGGCAGTCCAGATACCTTCCGGCAGGCGGTGGAGGCTGTGAGGATCCCGGTGATTATTGCCGGTGGGCCCAAGATGGATACCACCCATGAGCTGCTGGTGATGGTCAAGGGGGCAATTGCAGCGGGAGCCAGGGGTGTAGCCATTGGCCGCAATATCTTCCAGGCCGCTAATCCCAGGGAACTGACGGGGCAGATTCGCGGGATTCTGGATACAGGCTTGGACAGGTGATGCCCTTGGTCCACGAGCCTGTCGGGATCTGGAAGAAATCCCAAGAGATAAGTGCGAGAGCGCCACTCGGTTGTCCTAAGCAGTCAAGGAAAGCGAAGGCTGCCGAGCGAAAGCCCGGAAGTGATAGCAATGACAACTTCTCAGCGGCCAGCTGCCGCTCTCTTCATTTGGCGGCCCACCTTTGATACTCTGGTGGCCGCCGGGTCCGGCCTAGTCGTCTTAGCCCTTTCTGCCGTGATGGGCAGACTCACCGGAGTCAATCCCTTGGCCGCCATCTTAGTCCGAGATGTAGCAATGGTGATTGCCGCAGGTATATTCTTTCCCCTTTGGTATATTCGCCATCGCGGCCGGCAGTGGGCAGATCTTGGTTTTCACCTAAAGGGGTGGAAGCTATACCTGGCACTGAACCTAGTTTTTGGAGGTCTCCTTTGGGGGCTTCTCTCGGTAAGCCGGGGACCGTGGGACATTGCCTGGGACAGTCATACCCTTGGCTGCGTGTTGTATGTCATGCTGGCTGGTATCTTCGAGGTTGTGTTCTTCTATGGTTTTCAACTCCACCTCTTTGAAAAGGCCTTAGGGCCGGTGATGGGCATTGTGCTAACTGCGGCCTTTTATTCCCTTCACCATCTGGGTTTTCAAAGGGAATTTGCAAAACTCTTCTTAGTGGGCATCATGTACGGAACGGCCTGCCGGTCGGCGAAGAGCGTCCTCATCATCTATCCCTTCTTTTGGGGAGTTGGTGCCGTATATGACGTCTTGGTTCAGGCTCAAGCCATCACCCCCATAGCTTGGCCCTGGCCCCGGAGCGGTCTCCTCTTGGTGTTGATGTACTGCGTGTTCCGCTGGGGAGGGCAGCGTTGGGGCTGGTGGCAACCGAGGCTAAAGGGTTGATGCCAGTCTCGTCCGCAGGGAATCCAGGTCCTGAACCCGATCATAGAATATCTTGTACACTTGATTATACAACCGGTCATAAAATTCGAATTGAACCGGGTCTGGCAGAAAAACCTCATAGGGAGCACCCATGGAGGTCACCGCTGCCTCTAAGGTGGGAAACCGCTTAATACCCCAGGCGGCACACATGGCCGCTCCCAAGGCTGTGGCCTCTGTCTGGGCAGAGGCCTTTACCTTGCGGCCAGTGACACTGGCCAGGATCTGACACCACAGCCGGTTGCGGGCGCCGCCTCCGTACAGGAGAATTTCTTCAATGCGGTTGCCGGTTCCCGATTCCAGCAGATGAATCTGCCGCCGGGCCTCATAGGCCA
>JAAZHE010000159.1 GCA_012510855.1 Bacillota bacterium
CTCACTGCCCTAGGATACAACTGGTTCTTGATTCCCAACAAAATTGCTGCTGGCGGCGTCAGCGGTATTGGTACTGTGTTCCACTATCTGTGGGGCTGGCCCGTTGGTGTTGTCATGCTGTCTCTCAATATTCCCCTGTTCTTGGCTGTGACCTATATCTTGGGGCCGAAATTCGGGGTAAAGAGCGTCTACGGCGCAGTATCACTGTCTGTGCTGGTTGACGTATTGGCAATAGTTACCGGTCCAGTCACGACCGATCCCCTGCTGGCCGCTATCTACGGCGGGGTTTTCGTAGGAATCGGTATCGGTATCACCATGCGGTTTCAGGGCTCTACCGGCGGGACTGACCTCGGGGCACTGCTCCTCAACCATTTCATTGATGTACGTCTAGGGCAGGCTGTGCTGGTCATTGATGCCTGCATAATTGCCTTGGCAGGTTTGGTTTTCGGTCCAGAGCTGGGGCTCTATGCCTTTCTTGCCTTGGTGGTGTCCTCAAGGGCCATTGATTTAGTGCAGGAAGGAACGGGTTACAATAAAGCAGCGTACATCATTTCCCAGTATCCAGAGGAGATCGCCCGGGAGATCATGGACCGGCTGGACCGGGGAGTGACATCGCTCCACGGAACCGGGATGTTTACCAGGAGCGACCGGCAGGTACTTATGGTGATCGTCAGCCGCCGGGAGGTGGGTGCTGTCAAGGACTTGGTGCGGGAGATAGACCCCAGGGCTTTTTTGGTCATTAGTGATGTGCGGGAGGTATTAGGGGAAGGTTTTAAGGGCATGTAGATTGCCGGCAGGAAAAGTATACTAGCCAGAGGAATAGAAGGAAGAGCAGGAAGTGAAGGAGTGATAACATGGCCAGCGCTGATGAGCAGTTAGTAAGAGAATTAGCGAGACAGGCTACAGTATTAAGAAAACATGTCATCGAGATGCTGGGAGAAGCTGGTTCCGGACATCCGGGCGGTTCACTCTCGGCGGCAGATATTGTGACGGTGCTGTACTGGCATGAGATGAACATCGATCCAGCAAGGCCCGATTGGCCGGATCGGGATCGATTTGTCCTTTCCAAAGGACATGCAGCGCCTATTCTCTACGCCGCATTGGCAGAAAAGGGTTACTTCCCAGTGGAAGACCTGAAAACCCTGCGTAAGCTCGGCAGTCACCTCCAGGGACATCCGGACAGCACCAAGACCCCTGGGGTTGAAGTTCCCACCGGTTCCCTGGGTCAAGGTCTGTCTATAGCAAACGGCATGGCCTTAGCGGCCAAGATGGACGGCCGGGATTACAGGGTATATGCCTTGCTTGGTGATGGCGAGATAGAGGAAGGCATGATCTGGGAAGCAGCTATGACAGCGGCTCACTATAAGTTGGATAATCTGGTTGCCATCGTTGATAACAACAATCTTCAAATTGATGGAGATGTCCGGGACGTCATGGGCGTCGATGGTATTGCTGAGCGTTTCCGCAGCTTTGGTTGGTACGCCATAGATATTGACGGTCACTGCATAAGCCAGATCATTGCGGCTCTGCGCCTCGCCAGAGGCATAAAAGGAAAGCCGACTGTGATCGTTGCCCATACAGTGAAGGGTAAAGGTGTTTCCTTTATGGAGAATCAGGTGGGTTGGCATGGTAATGCCCCCTCCAAGGAACAGACCGAGGCAGCCTTAGCAGAACTAGCTGCTGGAGAGGAGTGAGGGGAATGGCTGTAAAGAAAGCAACAAGAGATGCATATGGACAGACCCTGGTTGAGCTGGGGCAGGTGAATCCCAACATAGTCGTATTGGATGCTGATTTATCAGCATCAACGAAGACTGCAGGTTTCGCTAAGGCTTTCCCCGAACGCTTTGTGCAGATCGGTATCGCCGAGCAGGATCTTATCGGAACGGCCGCCGGACTTGCCGCTGCGGGTAAGATCCCCTTTGCCAGCACCTTTGCGGTCTTCGCAACAGGCAGAGCCTATGATCAGATCCGCAATTCTGTGGCCTACGGCAATCTTAATGTCAAGATCGCTGCTACCCATGCCGGAGTGACGGTAGGTGAGGACGGCGGCTCCCATCAGATGCTGGAGGATATAGCTTTGATGCGGGCCCTGCCGGGCATGACGGTAATCGTCCCCGCAGATGCCGTGGAGGCTAGACTTGCGGTGAAGGCAGCGGCAGAACATGAAGGCCCTGTCTACCTCCGGATGGGCCGAGGCGCCTGGCCGGTAATCTTCGATGATGATCACAAATTTGAAATCGGCACGGCAGCCCTCCTCAGGGACGGAGATGCTGCCACCATCATTGCCTGCGGCATTATGGTGGGAGAAGCACTAAAGGCTGCCGATATGCTGGAGGCCGAGGGCCTCAAGGTCCGGGTTCTGGATATGGCTACTGTCAAGCCCCTTGATGCTGAAGCTGTGATCAAGGCCGCCCGGGAGACGGGAGCCATAGTCACAGCAGAGGAACATAACATCATCGGCGGTTTAGGCGGAGCAGTGGCGGAGGTTCTAGCTGAGCAGTGCCCAACCCCCATGGAAAGGGTAGGAGTCAAGGATGTCTTCGGCCAGTCCGGGACTCCTGACCAACTGTTGGAGTTTTACGGTCTTACCGCCACAGACATTGCGGCGGCAGTGCATAGAGTAATAAAGCGCAAAGCCTGAGCTTAGTCCCAGGCAAATCCCAGCGTATTGATAACAAACCACCGTGATCCAAGTGCCAAGTCGGTACTGGCTCGCGGTGGTTTTTTGTTTGTTCTCCGGATAGACAGGCATTCGACTCAGATGAAAGTATGCTTCAGCTTTAGTCTAGCAAGTGGGAAAACAGTCGAGATGAAATCGGCTGGGGGAAAAAAGCGAAAACCTCAAATATACAGAAAGATCCAAATAGGAAGAAGAGAAACCAAAGTAGGACTAAACAAGTCATCGCACAACTTGGAGTAGTGCCCCGGGCTCACGGATTGCCCGGCAGCATAGGAAAGATGTCATGGAGAGGAGGGATAGTCTCAGCAAGCTTTGCAAGTAGGAGTTCGAGCAGAAAACATCTAGAAGGGAGAACTGCATAGTGTTGAGACAGAGTTCAATGAAGGCGGTACTGGTAACAGTTCTACTGCTGACCATGGTGCTCAGCTGCGGAGTTGGAGCCTTTGCCAAGACTAAGCTGACTGTTTGGGATTGGCATCAGCCCCGGGTCGAGCTGGCACAGAAGGCTGTGGCTGAGTATCAGAAAATC
>JAAZHE010000160.1 GCA_012510855.1 Bacillota bacterium
AGCCCGTGCTCCCGCATCTTGGCTTCCATATCCACCCAGGGAGCATATATCCTCTCAGCCAGGGTATCATCCCGCTGATTCAACAGATAATACAAGATCTTATAACCCAAGTGCCCCATCCCGATATCGTAAATATCGGGAAAGGCCAAAGCAAACTTCACTTCCGTCTTGTCCCAATCTTTCCGAACAATATTCCATTCATTCCCTGTATAACGACCGGGCTTGGCCACAGTGGGCAAGATCCGGTCAAGGAGCTTATCTTGCTGCATACACGCACTTCCTATTCTCGGCGAAAAAGCTAGTGCCGCTAATTATTATGACAAGAACCTGCTGCCTCCATCCCCAGCCGGATGCTGCCCCCGGCTGGACCTAGAGCCTACCTAGGGAAGGAGCAGCTCATCGGCTTCGTCCAATTCAGTCGAAACGATATGGGGAGGCCACAATTGCCTCTAGAGGAGTATCGATACCCTGCTCAAAAAAACTGGTTACCACGTCCATCTCCGTGGCAATACCCTCCACATGCCCTGCTACGTTGATCATCAAGACCACATGATACCGCTTGGGCACAAAGTGGCGGACGATATCTTTTACCGGAACATCTCCGTAGGCGACCAGCTGCTCTGCGGGTAATACCCCCGCTTCATCCAACTCCTGTTTCTTTCTAGCCAAATACCGGACAAAAGCATATCCCGCCATTCGCTGCTCCCTGCCGGCAGAGAGATAGATGAAAAAGGCCAGGATCGGCAGGGAAACACCGGCAACACCGTAATACACCCCTACTGCCCCAGCTACCCCCAAGGCCACAGCCATTATTCTGCCGATACAGGCTGCCCGTTCCGTAGCCCGGCGATAGCCCAGCTTGAGGGCCAAATACGCCCTGAGCACCCGGCCTCCATCCATGGGGAAGGCGGGGATCAGATTAAACAGACCGATGGCGCAGTTGGCTTTTAAGAAATAGTCAAGCCAGTGGGTGGGAACAACTTCATAGGGTGCCACAGCCAGGGCTAAGATGCACAGGACACCGTTGGTCAGGGGACCGGCTAAGGCAATTACCGCCTCAGCAAAGGGGTCGGGGTCATGAAATCCATCGCTGCTGGCTACACCACCGAAGGGAAACAGCTCTATGGTAGAAAACTCTACGCCGTAGGCAGATGCAACCAGTGTATGGGCCAGTTCATGGAGAAAGACTATGCTGAAAAGCATCATGCCGTGGGGGAGATACCCCGCTATCCCCATGATGATCAGCAATATAAGAAAAAACGGATTAAATACTATCCGTATACCGCCTATCTGCCCGACCTGCATCCTTTGCCGCCACCGCCCATCATCGCCGGCCCGACTGCACCACGCACTGCGATTCTCAAAATCCCTAGCCAGGGTATCAGTTTATTGACAGCTGCCAGGGTCCGATGATTAGTATATTAATATTAGCGGTGGGGCCTCTGGTAGTACCACGGCCGGTTCTGCCTCTGGCTGGGTTTACCTTAGACTCACTGAAACATAATCTTCCGGCGCCGCATATAAACATTGAGCAGGAGGCCAATCCCAGCCATGTTGGTCAACAGCGAACTCCCGCCGTAACTCATAAACGGTAGGGGAATTCCAGTGACCGGCATCACTCCTAGAGTCATGCCGATGTTGATCACCAGATGAAACAGCAGCATTGCTACAACTCCTGCGGCCAAATTGGCTCCGTAGTCATCCTTGGCCAGGACCATGATCTTGAGAC
>JAAZHE010000161.1 GCA_012510855.1 Bacillota bacterium
TAGAAATACCAGCATATATTGGGAGGATGAGAAATGCAGCGGTTTAGGGAACCTGAGCCCCAATGGGACCAACACCGCCCAATAGGCCATCCCCGTCCCCGGGAATCGCGTCGGCCCGATACTCAGGTGAAGGCCAAATCCCCACCCCACGTCCAGTCAAGCGACGGACTACGGGCTATCGTGCAGCAGAAACTCAGAGAAGATGTGAACTTGCGGGGCTATGGTTTGGAAGCCAATGTAATTGACAATGTGGCTCGGGTGCAGGGGGTAGTAGATACCCTGGCAGAAAAGCTTTACATTAGAGAACTGGTTACCAGTATTCCCGGCATCGAAGGCTATGAAGATGGAGTCAGTATCAGTACAGATGGAGCCATCACCGATGAACTGGTGAAGATGGAGATCAGCGAAGAGCTCGATACCCATCCTGCCTCCAACGGCAACGTAGGCGTGGAGGTGTGTGACGGAACTGCCTATCTCATGGGCAAAGTACCCTCCGAGGAAGCAGAGGCGGAGTTGATCCGCTTGGCAAGCAGCGCCCGGGGGGTGATCCAGGTTATCAGCCAGCAGCGGATTGACCCTGAACTAGGGGGTCCCTAAGATCATTAGGGCACCGGCGCAGTACTCTACACCGGTGCCCGTTATCGCTCTGGCGACAATTATCCCCAAGAGAGCTACAAACCGAGCTCATCGCTGATCTCCTGCAGAGCCTCCAAACCCAAGGTGATAAACTCCTGAAGCTCCAAACCTATATCGCTACAGGTCTTAATTATCTCCCGATCGGCCCCCCGGGCGAAACTCTTCTCCTTAAAGCGATTCAGGACAAACTCGGTATCGATGGAGTTGAGCTTCTTATCCGGGTGAATCAAAGCGGCCGCCACCAAAAGGCCTGTCAAGGGGTCAGTGGCGTAAAGAGCCTTATCCATCAAAGATGTTCGGGGGCCCTTGTCAGCATGGGCCAGGACTGCCTGAACAATGGCTGGGTCCACATCCAGTGACTTCAAGAGCTCTGCGCCAATGACGGCATGCTGCTCTGGATTGTCCATGGTCTCCTCATAGTCCACATCATGGAGAAGCCCAGCCAGCCCCCACATCTCTTCATCTTCGCCTAGGTGACGGGCCAGGCGGCGCATAATCGCCTCCGCTGCCAGCATATGCTTCACCAGATTCTTCGTCTTGACATGCTTCTTAACTAAGGCTAAAGCTGCTTTACGTTCCACGAGCTCAAAACTCCCCTCTTGTTTTAGGACAGAAGTTCTAGATGAATCAGGCATTCCCTGCCAGTGGTTCCTGATCCTGCATCGGTTCCGCTGTCCTATACCTTAACCTGGGAGTATAGCAGGTATGCAGCAATTTGTGGGACATCTCACCTAAAGGTTCCCCTAAGAACTCCTCATAGAGCACCTTAATGGCCGGATTCTCATGGGATTTTCTCAGGGGCATATCCTGGTCAGCTGCATAAATCCCCTTTATGCGCTTTTGCCGTATTTCAGTATTAGTGGGAATGGGTTGCCCTCCCCCGCCGATACAGCCTCCAGGACAGGCCATTATCTCAATGAAATGATAATCTGCCTTGCCCTGCTGCACGAGTTCCATTAGCTTCCGGGCATTGACCAGTCCATGGGCCACTGCCACATTGAGTACAGTACCGTTTAGGTCTACGCTAGCCTCTTTGATACCCTCCAAACCCCGGACCTCTGTGAAATCCAGTTTATCCAGGGTCTTGCCGGTCACAACTTCATAGGCGGTCCGCAGTGCAGCCTCCATTACACCGCCGGTAGCCCCGAAGATGAGTCCTGCCCCAGTGCTGATGCCCATAGGCGCGTCATATTCTCCATCAGGCAGATTGACAAAATCTA
>JAAZHE010000162.1 GCA_012510855.1 Bacillota bacterium
TCGCTGTGGGGCACTCCTTGGAGGAGCCAATGAGGAGGAACTCGCAGCAGTAACCCGTTTTGCCGACCGCTTCGGTCTGTGTTTCCAGATCACCGATGATATTCTCGATGTGGTGGGAGATGAGGCGAGACTTGGCAAGAAGGTTGGCAGCGATGCACAACAGGGGAAAGTCACATATGTTACCCTTTACGGATTGGAAGGGGCCCGGGCTTTGGCCGTGAAAGCAATGGAGGAGGCCAAGGAGGCAGTTGCTGGTCTTGCCGGCAGTGAAGTTCTCAGCAGCTTAGCAGGATACATAGTCCAGCGGGATCACTAATTGGACCACCTGTATCACATGACTGGAGCACCAGCTGTCCGTGGCCTTAGTTAGGGGTCCAATGGGCGACCTCCAGCGGCCTTGAGAAGGCGTTGAGATTGTGCTATAATTGTGGCAAATGAGATAGGTGGCGCAGTATCCTAGTCGATACACCCGTTTTCGAAGACGGGCCTAAAAATCCGTCATTGGCATATCGATGAAGTCTCTGGTGGTGGCCGCTGACGCCCAGTTGGGGGCTGCTGCTGGGGGTTAAGACTGTGGGGCGATCTACAATGGCATGTAGGCGTTGACCCCGCGGTCGCGGAGACCCAAGTGCGTGGGGAGAGTACCTTACTTAGGAGCACTAGAACTACGGCTTGGGGTGAACCTGTACGTGATGCGCGGCGGAAGCGTGTTGGGTACAGTGTAGCCTGCCTTGCGTGGGATAGCTGGGATGGTAGGTTCAAGCTCTGACTCGAAGGCCAAGAGAAGGAGCCCGATGCTGCCTGAAAACTATCCTGCTAAAGAGGCTAGAAAACGGGGTCGATCGTTGAGGAAATCTCCTAGGCTGTTCCTAACGGAGGCGGGTTGGGGATTGCGGTGTGGACTAAGTGGTAATCCAGCCTTACCTTTGGTGACAGGGTAAAGCGGTCGGAAAGGAGAAATCGCCAGACCGGCGACGGTTTGGAGGACCGTTGGGAAAACCTGCTGGACCTTAAGCCACAATTTTTACTCAATCCGCTGCCACCTATTCCTCATATTTGTTTCGCGAAGTCTAGGCTTGGGCATTCCAAGCCTTTTCATCCTTTATTGGGGTGGGTATTTGATTGGAACCAAACTTACGACGGTTTCTTGGAGTTTTGCTGGGGACTTTTTTAATCTCACTGTTTTCCAGTTATGCCAGTAACACACTACTAGGGGTTGTGCCGGTTCTACCCGCCTTCTGCCTGTTGATCGGCATTATTGCCGTAGGAATTGCTTTTGATATTATCGGTGTGGCAACGACGGCGGCGATAGAGGTGCCCTATCATGCTATGGCAGCCGATAAAGTACCTGGTTCAATGCAGGCCATGTGGGTGGTGAGGAATGCGGCAACCATTGCGACCCTGTGCAATGATATGATCGGAGACATAGTCGGTACTTTAAGCGGTGCCGTGGCCACCGGGATTGCCCTTTCCGTAACCCGTGGGGCCGGAGCTGTCCAGCAGGCGGTTTGGGTAACCTTCTTGGTTTCTGGATCTGCAGCGGTAATGGTGGGCGGCAAGGCATTGGGCAAGGATTTTGCCATTCAAAGGGCCAATGACATAGTCTATGGGGTAGGCAGGTTTCTATACGTCGTGGAGACAGTATTTGGCTTACAGATAACTAGTTTGGGTAACACTGTAGGCAGCAATAGGAGACGTCATGCTGCCAACAGGAGGAAAATCCGGGGCAGCAAGACAAAGCAAGGAGTCTAGTGCCGGTGAAGCTATTGGATACTATTGATGAGCCGAGGAAGCTGCATCAGCTCTCCCGCCAGCAGTTGATTCAGCTGTGCGGTGAATTAAGGGAGCAGATAATCGAGACGGTGAGTAAGACTGGAGGGCATTTGGCCTCGAACTTGGGGGTTGTTGAGCTCACTGTTGCCCTCCATTCTGTAATTAATGCGCCCGTGGACAAGCTAATTTGGGATGTTGGCCATCAAGCGTATGCCCATAAGCTGCTCACGGGGCGGCGAGAGCGCTTCCATACCCTGCGCCAGTACAAAGGGATTAGTGGCTTTCCTGCCCGGCATGAGAGCGTTTATGATCCCTTTACAGTTGGTCACAGCAGTACTTCCATCTCTGCTGCTTTGGGCTATGCCCTGGCCAGAGACCGGCTGAACTTGGATTACAATGTGGTGGCAGTTCTCGGCGATGGGGCACTTACCGGAGGCATGGCCTTTGAAGCACTTAACCATGCCGGACACATAGGTACCCA
>JAAZHE010000163.1 GCA_012510855.1 Bacillota bacterium
ATCTCATCCTCGACATCCCACTGGTGGAGCGCTGATACTCCGGGTCCCATGTAGGCCCCAGGGCCAGGGGAATATGCCGGTGCCCAATAACCGGGGCGGGGATAACGTGCCCATCCCGGTAGGCCGGGGGTGTAATACATGTGCCGCCACCCGCGGCCTCCGCCGCGACCCCAACCTCGGCCCCGGCCAAACCATCTTCCCCGACGGAACCAGCCCCACCCAGTGTGCATATATCCAGGGGCATCAAACCCGGCGCAATATCCAGCTCCTCTTCCGGTCATGGGACCAAATCCCAGAGGTCCAGTGCCGTCTCCTCTAGGCATAGCTACACCTCCTTTCACACCTCGTCTCCTTGGCCTGTCCGTTGGGTTCTTACTGAGTCAATCTTTTATGGTCATATGCTCATTATTATCATAGCCTGCTGCTTGTAATTTGTCAAGTGTTCATAACTCTGTTTTCTGCCGGTGCTGCATAGTGTGATGCCGACTGAGAAATCTGCCCTTGCCTAAAAAGCCTGCCGATATAGAAGGAATAGGAAACCTCGAGGATAAGTCATATAGTATGCTTGTGAACTGCATCGCGAAAACGCTGGATAATAAGTACGGGGAGGTAAGCTGTTCAATGGCAAAAAAGGCATTAATTGTTCGCGGCGGCTGGGATGGTCACCAACCAATCGAGGTTTCAGAGCTGTTCAGGGAGATCCTGGAAAATGAAGGGTTTCAGGTTGAGATCTCTGAGACTTTAGATGCATTTCTCGATGTAGAAAAGCTAAAAGCTCTAGATCTCATCATCCCCATCTGGACCATGGGTAAGATCACCCATGAACAAGTTATGCCGGTGCTGGAAGCAGTAGCCAGCGGAGTTGGTCTAGCAGGATGCCACGGCGGCATGTGTGATGCCTTTCGGGAATGTGTCCATTGGCAGTTTATGACCGGTGGACAGTGGGTCGCCCATCCCGGCGGGGATGGAGTTGAATATGTAGTAAACATCAAGCGGGGGTCAAGTCCCATCGTTGAAGGTTTGAAGGATTTTACGGTAAAGAGTGAACAGTACTATGTCCATATTGATCCTGCCGTTGAGGTGCTGGCCACCACCCGCTATCCAACAGTCCCCGGCCCCCATGCAGCCAATGGTGAAGTAGATGTGCCGGTGGTTTGGACAAAACGCTGGGGTAAGGGGAGAGTCTTTTATTGCTCCCTCGGGCATCATGCCGATGTATTTGATGCCTATGAACCCCGAACCATTATGCAGCGGGGATTCTTGTGGGCGGCAGAAGGGAAGGAAATTGCCCAGCACAGCGATGAAGAGAGCTACATCGAAGCCCTCAGAAAGATGTTTTGAAGACTGCTGCAAGTGACAGCCCTATGCGGTTGTCGAGCTTCACCGGCTTTGCCTGCATGGCATGTCGACAACATTTTGGTACAAGGAGTGAAACAGGTGCCATGAATAAGGTCAAGGTAGGTATTATCGGGTGTGGCAATATAAGCGGGATCTACCTCAAGAACTGCACCCAGACATTTGAAATATTGGAGGTTGTCGCCTGCGCTGATCTCATTCATGAGAGGGCCCAGGCTCAAGCGAAAGAATACGGCGTACCGAAGGCCTGTTCCGTGGATGAGCTGCTTCAAGACCCCGAGATCGAAATTGTGCTCAATCTCACGACCCCCAAGGCCCACTATGAAGTCTGCATGGCAGCTCTAGAGGCTGGCAAGCATGTCTATGTGGAAAAGCCGCTGGCAGTCACCCGGGAACACGGCAAGGAGATTCTGGAGCTTGCCAAGAGCAAAGACCTGTTGGTGGGCTGTGCCCCGGACACATTCCTCGGGGGTGGTTTGCAAACCTGCCGCAAGCTCATCGATGATGGCTGGATTGGAAAGCCGGTGGCAGCCACAGCCTTTATGACCTGCCACGGCCACGAGAGCTGGCATCCAGATCCAGAGTTTTACTATGAGATCGGCGGCGGCCCGATGCTGGATATGGGTCCGTATTACCTGACTGCCCTTATCTCTCTTCTAGGGCCGATTGCCAGGGTCACCGGATCCAGCAGGATCACCTTCCCCGAGCGAATCATCACCAGCCAGCCTAAGTACGGTAAGAAGATCCAGGTAGAGACACCCACCCATATTGCAGGGGTTATGGATTTTGCCAGCGGCGCTATCGGGACCATTATTACCAGTTTCGATGTATGGAGTGCCAACCTGCCCTGGATCGAGATCTACGGCAGTGAGGGCAGTCTACAGGTTCCCGATCCCAACACCTTTGGCGGCCCAGTGCGGGTCCGCCGATGGGATGCAAAGGAATGGACCGAGATACCTCTCACCCACGGCTATGCCGAAAACAGCCGGGGGATCGGCCTCGCAGATATGGCATATGCCATTCGCTGTGCGAGGCCCCATAGGGCCAACGGGGACATGGCCTATCATGTGCTGGATGTCATGCATGGTTTCCTTGATGCTTCAGAAACCGGAACCCATTACAAACCCTCCAGCACCTGCACCCGTCCAGCTCACCTACCCCTGGGCCTAACCCATGGGCAGCTGGATAGGTAAAGACAGCAGAAACAACCACAAGCCGGTGACGATATCCGTCACCGGCTTTTTGCTTGAAAAAGAGAAATACCGGCACCTTCCGCAAAGAGGGCCAGTTTAGCGAAGAAGGGTGTGTTAGCAAATTGGCATCTTCCTAGAAAACCACGATCCGGAAGGAATAACACAATTTGTGGATAACATCAAAACAGACCGCCAATGAAAGAAAGGAGAGTCTGCAGATGACTAACACTCAAGTATGTAGCCCTCAGGCTCCGGTACAGCTCCGCTGTGAATACGTGCAGAATCCCTTGGGTATAGACCGCCTAAATCCTAGATTATCTTGGGTCCTCCAGCACAGTGAACCTAATCAGTACCAAAGGGCCTATCAAGTGATCGTCGCCGATGACGAAGCCCTGATCGCTAAGGAAGAGGGAAACATCTGGGATAGCGGCAAAGTAGAGTGCTCCCGCTCAGTCAACATTGTATATGCAGGTAAAGAGCTGGAATCCTGCCGCCGGTACTATTGGCGGGTCCGCTGGTGGGACCAGGAAGATGGAGTCAGCCCCTACAGCTGCATCAATGTTTTTGAAACGGGCTTCCTCAGGGATGAGGAGTGGACAGCCTCCTGGATCGCCAATGGAGACGATGCGCTGCCCGATGCAGTGGTAGTGGACAAAACGGAGTATAATCTCCGGCCGGGGAGCCTCCTGCGGAAGGAGTTTTCCTTGGATAAGGAAGTTGCCCGTGCCCGAGCATATATCTCCGGTCTCGGCTACTACGAACTCCGGATCAACGGCAAGAAGATCGGGGATCGGGTATTGGACCCGGGACAGACTGATTACCGCAAGACCATACTCTATTCTGTGTATGATATCACCTGCAACCTGAAACAGGGAGCTAATGCCGTGGGAGTAATGCTGGGCAACGGCCGCTACTGCAGCTTCCACTGGATGGAAGGTAAATTATACGGCTATGACGCATTCCCGTGCCTCCGGGCAGAGCTCCATATCACTTACACCGATGGCAGCCAGGACAGAATCGTAACAGATACTACCTGGCAGGTAAATCGAGGGCCAGTGGGCGCGAACGGCATTTACTTAGGTGAAGTCTATGATGCCCGCAAGGAAATCCCGGGGTGGGACCAGCCGGGCCTTGATGCTGCCGGTTGGGCCCAAGCTGTAAAGGTTGAGCCTCCCGGAGGCCGCATGCGGGCGCAAATCATGCCGCCCATCAAAATAACTAAGCGATTCCAGCCTGCGGCGATCTACAATCCAGACCCCGGTGTATATATTTACGACTTCGGCCAGAACATCACCGGTTGGGTGCGGCTCAAGGTGGAGGGTCCCCGGGGCGCTGAAGTTAAGCTCCGCTTTGCAGAGACCCTGGATGATCGCGGCCGGTTGAATACCTGCATCAACCGCAGTGCCGAAGCTACCGATATCTACATTCTCAAAGGCGAAGGTGTGGAAATCTACGAGCCCCGCTTTACCTACCATGGGTTCAGGTATGTGGAAGTCACCGGTTATCCCGGCACACCAGGCCTAGATGCCTTGGAAGCCTGCTTCCTGCATACTGCTGTGGAGTACACCGGCGGCTTTGCCAGCTCCCACCAGCTGTTCAATAAAATCCATCAAAACGTTGTGTACGGACAATTGGCCAACCTGATGAGTGTGCCCACCGACTGCCCCCAACGGGATGAGCGCATGGGCTGGATGGGAGATGCACAGTTGGTTGTAGAAGAAGCCATTTATAATTTTGATATGGCCGCCTTCTATGTGAAGTACCTCCAGGATATTAAGGACGCCCAAATGGAAGACGGCCAGCTCTCCGATGTAGTCCCGCCTTACTGGCCCCTCTATCCGGCAGATCCCGCCTGGGGCACTGCATATATCACAATAGCTTGGGCCATGTACCGCTATTACGGCGACCTTGAGGTGCTCAAGGAGCACTATGAGGGCATGAAGAAGTACGTCAAGTTCCTGGAGTCTCAAGAAAAAGATGGGTTGGTCACCTTTGTGAAATACGGCGAATGGTGTCCTCCCGGCAGCGTGCAGCCTAAGAAGAATCCCAGGGAGATGACCTCCGCTTTTTACTACTACCACGATGTCTTGCGGTTGAGCCAGATAGCTGAAGTGATAGGCAAGAACGAAGATGCCGAGTACTTCCGCAAGAAAGCCGAGGACATCCGGACCGCATTCAACGAGAAGTACTTCCATCCGAAAAGAAAAGCTTACGGCAACAACGACCAGACTTCCAACATCCTCGGCCTGCAGTTCGGTCTGACCCCAGAGGGCATGACAGAAGCTGTAGCCAAGAATCTTGTGGGTAGCATCATCAGGGAGGCAGACTACCACTTCGATACCGGCATCATCGGAACCCGCTACATGCTGGATACCCTGACGGACTTGGGGTATAAGGAAGTGGCCTACCGGATGATGGCCCAGGAAAGCTATCCCAGCTTGGGTTATATGATCAAAGAAGGTGCTACCACTGTCTGGGAAAGGTGGGAGAAGCTTACCGGCACCGGCATGAACTCCCACAACCACATCATGCTGGGCTCTGTGGATACGTGGTTCTACCGGGCCTTAGCAGGCATCCGGTTGGGAGAGCCGGGTTGGAGCAAAGTAGTGATAAAGCCAGCCATCCCCGCCGCCCTGGATCATGCCAGCGCCTCGGTCAAGACCCTCAAAGGCCAGATCGCATCCAGTTGGAGCCGGGATAAATCCGGGTTCGAGATGAAGGTGACTATACCGGTGAACACCAAGGCAGTCATCTATGTACCCAAACTAGACTACAGCACTCTGACGGGCACCGTAAACGGAGTTCCCATCGCCGCCGAAGCCTTCAAGCTGGTCACCGAAAGCGGTGAAGCATATTACCGCTATGAAGGCGGTTCAGGATGTTACCTGTTTGGCCTAAAATAGCTCAGAGAATCTCTGTCACATGCAAAACCTTGAGTATTAACTAGTGAGGGCAAGGTTCAAGGCCCTTATAAGGGGAGGGCAGCCTGTCAAAACCCGGCTGCTCTCCCTATGTTTATAGGCATGACTGCGACTACCGACAGGCAGCCATGCCGCTGCCGCACAACTCCTTGTGTTACATTGTCTCCCCCTGTGTTATATATGATGTTTAGAATTCCCGGAGTGGGTATAAATCAGGTATTAAAGCAGGATTTCGACCCAGGCTACGGAATTTTGCAAGTAAAGAGAGCAATGACGGGAGGGTTTCGCCATGATGGTAAAGACCCGAATGACACCTAATCCAATTACCGCCACTCCGGACATGGGGGTACTGGATGCCCTCAAGCTCATGCGCAAACACAAAGTCAGACGGCTGCCTGTACTGGAAAATGACAAGCTGGTTGGTATTGTCGTCGAGTCAGAGCTTCTTAGGGTAGCACCTTCTCCTGCCACCACCTTGAGTGTTTTTGAGATGAATACCATACTGAACAAGATCACTGTTAAGGAAGTAATGACCCCTGACCCCGTGACCGTCACCCCTGATACCCTCATTGAGGAAGCCGCGGTACTCATGCGGGAAAACGTGGTCAGCGGACTGCCAGTGCTTGATAACGGCAAGCTGGTGGGAATCATCACCGAAACCAACATTTTCGATGCCTTTGTTGATTCCATGGGGCTGCGGAGCAACGGGATCAGACTTGCTTTGGAGACTGAAGATCGGGCCGGTGTGTTGGCGGAAATCACCCGGATTATTAGAGATCATGGCATTAATATTATCAGTCTGGCTACTTTCTATGATGGTGAAGAAAAGCGCTCCATCGTCCTCCGCCTAGACACAACCGATGTTGATACCGTCGTTAAGGATCTAGAGAAAGCCGGATGTAAAGTCACCCATATGGCCCATATGGCCAAGTGGGGTGAACGTTAAGACTAAATACAAGGGGATACAGAGAACATGGCATTAGTTACTCTCAAGCAGTTGGTGGATGATGCTTTTCAAAATGGGTATGCGGTAGGAGCTTTCAACGTTGTCAATATGGAAATAATGCAGGGTGCCCTGCAGGCGGCTGAGGAAAACAAGTCGCCGCTAATTTTGGCTGTGGCCGAGACCCATCTGGGATTATTGGACCTGGAGCAGTATGCTCCTATTCTTTTAAGAGAAGCAGAGCGGGCCAGTGTCCCTGTGGCTGTCCATCTCGACCACGGTCAGACCTTCGGCAACTTTGTGAAGGCTCTGCGCTGCGGTTTTACCTCGGTTATGTTTGATGGCTCAACCCTACCCTTTGAGGAAAATGCCGCCAAGACCAAGGAAATAGTCCGAATGGCCCATGCCGTAGGGGTATCTGTTGAAGCAGAGTTGGGGCACGTCACCGGCGGCGAAGGCGATCCCAGCCCCGGAGTTGCTGATCCCACCTTGTTTACCGACCCCGAGGAGGCTCAGCAGTTTGTCCAAGCAACCGGAATCGATGCCTTGGCTGTCGCAGTGGGCAGTGTCCACGGTGTATATAAAGGCAAACCGGAATTGGATATCCCCCGCCTGGCCAGAATCCGAGAGCTGGCTGGAGTGCCTTTAGTCCTCCACGGCGGTTCCGGCTTATCCGATGAGGATTTCCGCCAAGCGATTGCCAACGGGATAGCCAAGATCAATGTCTACACTGACCTATCCCAGGCAGCCATGGCCAAGATCCGCACTGCCCAGGGCATGCCGGAGAACACCGATTTTGGCAAGTTCATGCTGGAAGTGATAGCAACCATCAAGGAAGCGGTAGCTGAAAAAATGAGGATCTTCGGCTCAGTGGGGAAGGCCAAGTAAAGACCAAACTC
This sequence comes from Bacillota bacterium, assembly GCA_012510855.1. Classification (GTDB taxonomy): domain Bacteria; phylum Bacillota; class Limnochordia; order DTU087; family DTU087; genus DTU087. The sequence goes on from JAAZHE010000163.1 coordinate 7,313, forward strand.
AAAACCAATAGAGCGAGCCCAGGGGATCTAGAGAACGCAGCAATAAGCTACGTCTTCAGGTCTACCACAGGTGCTCGCTCTGCTTTCCTTGGAACGAAGCAGTGAATAAACAGCGTTCCCAAAAGCCCCACACAGCCGCCGATGCCGAAGGCGGTCAAAATCCCGGCGGTATCCAAGAGCGTTCCGGAAAGCAAGTTGCCAGCTATCCCCGCCAGACTCCAGGAGGTAGTGGCCAAGACCGCTTGTCCGGTGGAGCGAAATTGACGGGGCACCAAGGCATCTACCATTAATACCGCTGATACCTGGAATAAGGCAAAGCCGATGCCGGCCATGGGCTGAAGAAGGAGCACCAGCCAGGGAATGGGAAAAAGGGCGTTGAGTACCAGTTTCAGCCCAAATAGGGCAGTACTTGCCACCAACACCCGTTTGTAACCGAACCACTCCACTATTCGAGGGGCCGCAAGAAAGATGGGTATCTCAACGAAGGCCATCATGGCAAAGGCGCTGCCGATCATGGCGCTGGAACCGCCGATGGCATCAAGGTAGACCCCCAGGAATGTCTCGCCCGCGGAGTTGGCAGTCTGCACCAGAAAAATCCCGCCCAAGAGGACCAGAAGAGCTGGGTTGGCCAAGACTTTCTTGAGTTCCGCCGATGCTGTCTTGTCAGGGTCTTGACCGCTGTTCGAAGAAGCTCCATCCAGATTGAACGCCACATAACTTGCGGTGCCGATCAAGGCGGCATTGACAAAAAACATATAGGAAAAACCTATGACTTCATAAACCTTTCCCATAAAGAGAGCGGCAACAGCAAATCCCAAAGATCCCCAGAGGCGGTATCTTCCATAAGTGTCTTTATCCTTGCCGAGGACATCTAAGGCAATGGCGTCAAACATGGATGCGGTGGAACCAGTAAAGATCGAATGCAGGAGGCGAACCAAGAGAAAAACGAGGAAGCTGCCGGCAACTAGGGGCTGGATAAAGACTAGACAGGCACCCACCGCTAAGGCGAAAGCCAAGACTTTGTGCTTCTCCGAGGCATCGGAAATTCTACCCCACAGCGGCTGGCTGAGCATAATCACTACACTGCTGGAAGCCATCACCCAGCCGATCCTCGTACCGGACCAGCTGAGAATTTTCCTCAAGTAAAGGTTGAAAAAAGGAAACATGGCTCCATTAGCCATGAAGATCAGGCAATACTGCAAGCTGATAAGGCTCCGCAGCTTCCTTCTCTCCACCGGCTGCAAAAGCTGGCCCATTGGCTCCACATCCTTTTGCAGTCAATTATATGGAAAGCACAATATATGTGATTGTCTTTTCTTCATCAAGAAGGCAGGCAGCATTTCCCGCCTGCCACGCCTTGATTCCCAATTCTTCAGTGATAACTGCGATTAATTCATGTACTCTGCCCTCTCTCACTTAATCTGGGCAAAGACCGGGGGCAGTTCCAAAACCTGCAGGGCCTGTAGGGGCCAGTAGCGCCATACTGCCCGTCCTTCTATCAAACGGTTGGGGACAAATCCCACCAGGCGGCTGCGGCTGTCATGGCTGTTGTTGCGGTTATCTCCCAAGACAAACACCGCCTCCGGCGGGACCTTCACCGGCGGCATATTTCCCCGGGGATTTTTCATCAGATAGTTCCCCTCCAGCTTCTGACCGTTAATATAAACACTCCCGTCCCGGATACTTATAATATCGCCGGGGATGCCGATCACTCTCTTGATAAAATGCTCCTTGGGGTTGGTGGGATAGCGAAACACGATTACCTCTCCCCGCTGGGGCGGCCGGAATCGGTAAGTAATTTTGTCGATTAGGAGCTTTTCACCTGATTGCAAAGTAGGCAGCATGGAGGGGCCATCTACGGTGAAAGCTCTAGCGATAAAAGTCATGATGAACAGAGCCAAAACTACTGCTCCACCCACTGTTTCCAATAAGTCGCGCCATAAAGGTTTCTCCTGGCCCGGTGAACTAAGGACAGACAAGATATCATCCCCTTTTGAAAGTCAAAACAACGGCGCCGCACCACGGGCGCCGTCGGCAATCGCGCATGGGAACCTCCCCAGAAACTTAACTCACTGCTTCCCACCGGCGGTGGTATTCGCCAATGGTGTTAAGTAACTATTCTACCAATATTTCACCAAATCCTCCCTACTCGAAGTCCCAAAGGCACCGTTCTTTCAAGCGATTATACAGCCCCGCGATCTCATAGAAGCGCTCCGAGTTCTTCTCCGCCAGGGCTAGATCAATCTCCTGCTTCAGCAAGATGATCCACAGGGCGATATCCAGCTGCTCCCGGAAAACATCTGCTGTCTCCTCTTCCTCCACTCCGGGCCCAACCTCGGCGGGCAGGGCGGGATTTGGTTCCACAATAGCCAAATACCAATCAGGGATTTCTCCGGCAAAACTAAACTGGGTGTAGAGCCGACCCTCGAAATTCTCCAATGCTTCCCACGCCTCCATAGGGTCATTGAGGCAGAGCCTGCGGGTCCGCTTCACATGCCGCACCAGTCGGCCGTTGACCAGGGAAACCTCTTCCTGGCGTCTGGCCCCCAATTCCAGTTGAAAACCGATCCGTGAGCTTCCTAGTTCCGATACCAGCAAAGTATTAGCCAACATCTTTCTGTCCAGGACAAAGACCATCTTATCCACGAGTTCCTTGTTGTTCAGCAGCCGCTGCAAAAACATCTTGCTCGATGGTTCTTTCAACAACCGTTGGCTGAACTCCAAGATCGCACGCTGCTTGGCATCCACTTTTCTCACCCCGGACCTTCCTGGTTTCTCCCTGTTTACTCCATTCTTATGCCCCCATTTGCGTTCCATGAACTAGATTCCAACTCTTAATTTCGCTGTACTCCCACTTGTTTCTATCCTTCCATAAAAATGTTCTAATTCCTCTCCATTGCCGGGACTGACCTTCTGGTATCTCTTGGCTAAACCTTTTCGGGCCGTTACCCATATCATGTATATAACCACAATTGTGCAAGGAGGCCTGGGTAAATGGCTAACGGCATCATGGAGCCCCAAAAGCCGCGGCAGCCGGTAATTGGGCTTGCCCTAGGCGGGGGAGGTCTAAGGGGTACCGCCCATATCGGCGTGTTGGAGGTGCTGAGATCCAAAGGACTTCCCATTGACATGGTGGCCGGCACTAGCGCCGGCAGCATCATCGCCATGCTCCATGCCATGGGGTGGACACCTCAGGATATGCAGAACCTATTGGCCGAGATCAAGCTCAGCGACTATGTTGACCACGTGCTCAACCTTAGATCTCTGACCCTCATGGGCATCAAGACTATTCTGGACAGGTTGTCTCTCCCCCACCGCTGGTTGCCCCCTACTC
>JAAZHE010000164.1 GCA_012510855.1 Bacillota bacterium
ATCCATCCCCATCCAGTCAGGGCGCATCTGATGAGCAGGGACGACTTCGTAGGCAGCATCGGCAGCAAAGCGGTCGGCAATGACTATGTCTACCGGCAGCAAGAATTTCACGCCCCGCTCTTGGGCTGTATCCATCAGCTCTTTGGCAAGGTCTATACTTTCGGCATCCAAGAGGGAAGTGCCGATCTCATAGCCCTTAGCCTTGAGGAAGGTATAGGCCATACCGCCGCCGATTATCAAAGTATCGACTTTTTGCAGGAGGTTCCGAATGACGCCGATCTTATCTGCTACCTTGGCACCACCCAGGATCGCAACAAAGGGCCGCTCAGGATCCTCTAAGGCTTTGCCCATAACCTCGATTTCCTTCTGCAGGAGAAACCCCGCTGCTGCCGGCAGATACTCGGCAATGCCTGCCGTTGAAGCATGGGCACGATGGGCTGCGCCGAAGGCATCATTGACGTAAACCTCTGCTAAGCTTGCTAGGCTCTTGGCAAACTCAGGGTCGTTTTTCTTTTCTCCCGGGTAGAACCGGACATTCTCCAACAGGAGCACATCTCCGTCTTTCAACTCGGAAACAGCCTTCTCCACCTCGGGTCCAATGCAGTCGTCTACTTTGGTTACTTCTTTACCCAGAAGTTCCGCCAGCCGCTGAGCAACTGGGTCCATTCTGTATTTATCCTCAGGCTTATCCTTGGGACGGCCCAAGTGGGAAGCCAGAATAACCTTGGCACCCTGATCGATTAGGTACTGAATCGTTGGCAGGGCCGCCCGAATCCGCTTATCATCGGTGATGTTCTGATTCTCATCCATGGGAACATTGAAATCTACCCGGACAAATACCCGTTTTCCCTTAACATCCAGATCCTTCACAGTGAGTTTATTCATGCTCGATCCCTCCACTTGAGAGATTCCCTATTTTCGAACAGAAAAGTCCCCCGGTCAGTTCGGCAAAGGAGCTGACCGGGGTACGGTCAGAGTGCTCTTACTGGGCACGGGAAGCCATGTACTTGACAAGATCCACTACTCTCATGGAGTAGCCCCACTCGTTGTCGTACCAAGCAACCACCTTGGCGAAATTGCCTTCCATTACCGTGGTCAATGCAGCATCAACGATGGAGGAGCGGCTGTCGCCACGGAAGTCCATGGAAACCAGGGGAAGCTCACTGACTCCCAGGATGCCCTTCAAATCCCCTGCAGCCGCTTCCTGCAAAGCAGCATTGATTTCCTCGGCAGTGGTGTTCTTCTCCAGTTCTACCGTCAGGTCAACAACGCTGACATCTGGAGTAGGCACCCGCATGGCAAAGCCGTCCAGCATACCCTTGAGCTGCGGGAGTACTAGACCCACAGCCGCGGCCGCACCGGTGGTGGTGGGAATGATGCTCATGGCTGCTGCCCGTGCCCTCCGGAGGTCCTTATGGGGCAGATCCAGAATCCGCTGGTCGTTGGTATAGGCATGGACGGTTGTCATCAAGCCCCTCTTAATACCGAATTTTTCATCCAAGACTTTAGCTACCGGTGCGAGGCAGTTGGTGGTGCAGGATGCATTGGACACCACATGATGCTGGGCAGGATCGTATTTTTCGTTGTTTACGCCCATGACGATAGTAATGTCTTCATTCTTGGCCGGAGCTGTGATTATGACTTTCTTGGCACCAGCCTGAATGTGAAGCATAGCTTTGTCCTTGGACCGGAAGACACCGGTGGCCTCAACCACATACTCAACACCCAAATCGCCCCAGGGCAGGTTTGCCGGATCCTTCTCAGCAAACACTTTGATGCGCCGATGGCCAACAATCAGGTCATCGCCTTCAGCCCGCACATCCTCATTCAAAGTGCCGTGGACCGAGTCATACTTAAACAGGTGAGCAAGGGTTGGTGCATCTGTCAAATCATTGATGGCCACAACTTCTATCTCGGGATCGTTGAGGCATCCCCTAAGAACCAAGCGTCCAATGCGACCAAAACCATTGATACCTACTTTAACTGCCATTCTGTCATCCTCCTCTATGGTTTAAGTACGAAAAGCTATCGCAATGGGCTTTCATACCTCTCATATCCTCTCGAAGTGGTCGTCTCCCACATCCCTCCCTTCGAGACTGGCATACATCAGACGAGCAGCTCCTTCATCGGTAATACACACATGCTGATAGCGATTGGACATGACTGCTAGAGCTGCTGCTGCCTTGGTATGCCCACCGCCTACAGCAACTACTCTGTGGATCTTGGCTAGATCTTCCATCCGCAGGCCCACACTGGTGGTGTTGTACACAATCCGCCCCTGCTCATCGAAATAGTATCCAAAGGCTTCTCCCACCGCCCGGCTTTCCCTAAGGAGTCTCAGATCCTCTTCTCCCAGTCCCCGGCGTTTAGCCATCTCCTCGGCTGTGCCGATTCCGTGGAGCACTACATCGGCATTCTTGATCAAGTCTAGCATTTCCTTAATCTTAGGATCTCCGCATAAGCTGGCAATAACATCTTCTCCCACATCATCGGGAACATGAAGCAGACGGTAGGTGCCGCCTAGGCGTTCGGCAATATTGGCCGCCACAGTGTTGGCCTGCTTTTCCACTTCTTCACCTAGTCCCCCTCTGGCCGGCACCACCATTACATCCAGCTTCTCCGCTGAAGCAGGGAAGCTCCTGGCAACCTCGGCCAAAGTGGTACCGCCGGTGACAGCCAAAACGTCTCCGTTTCTTAACACAGCTTTTAGGTATTTGGCAGTGGCCTTGGCCATCTCTTTCTTAACAGTCTCATCTTCATCGGAATCACCTGGGACTATGATCACCTGCTGCAGTCCCAAGAGCCGAGCCAAGCGCCGCTCTAATTCTGAAAGCCCCCTGAGTTCCCGCACGTATTCCTTTAACTCACCTAAAATCCGTTCCCCCTCTTGGGTGACATGCATGCCGGCGGGATTGGATACCAACAGTCCCTGTTCTCTGAGAACTTCGATTTCATTGCGCACCGTTCGCTCCGGAAGCCGCAGCCGGGCTGCTAATGCCCGTCGACCCACCGGCTGAACGAAATAGATATTGCGTAAGATGGTGTACCGTTTCTCCACCAATTCAGCGATCTCCGGAGCTATTTTTTGTATAACAGCCAAGTTGTCCATATACTATGGGGATAGTACCCGGCCCTCCCGTAACGTTATTCAATTCCCGCTAAATCCACAGATTAAGCGAGAATCGGTCATGGACTGCGAGGGGGTCTCATGTTGTCCCGCCATAACACTTTCTGTCCCGCAGGCGGCAAAAAAAGAGATTTGTTTGTCTCCACCACATTCTCTATTCGAGCCCTGCCGGCAAAGTCCTCCATCACTACCGGAAATTTCCGGAGGACTCCCTTCGCAAGCTTACTCTGTTTTCTCCTTTAGGATCTCCTGGGCAATGGCCTCTAATTTCCGAAAACGGTGATTCACCCCCGACTTGCTCAACGGCGGATCCAGAAGCTCACCCAGTTCCTTGAGACTGGCATAGGGATATTGGAGTCTGAGA
>JAAZHE010000165.1 GCA_012510855.1 Bacillota bacterium
GTCTCGATTTCCCTCTCTCTAATCAAGCGAAGGATCAAAGCCTGACGTTTTGTCTTCATTGGTATCCCCTATCCAAAAGCCTTTTTTTACAAAGCTATCCTACTCGTGATCATGTAATGGGGCGAGGAGGATGCAGGGCCGGATAGTTCAGCCGCTGCGCCAGCACCTGGTAGAAATTCCGCCGGCCCAGTTTGATGAACTTCGCACTGACATCGGCCTTGCGCACTAAGACAATATCCTTGGGCGTTATAGCAGCACCAGCTTGACCATCGGCCGTCAAAACCACCTTGCTGCTCCTGTCGGGAACGACCATTACCCTGACAACTTCATCGGGCAGTACCAAAATGGAGCGGGTAGCTAAGCTGTGGGGGCAGATGGGTGTTACCAAAATGGTTTCAAGGCGGGGATGTACGATGGGTCCCCCTGCCGATAGCGAATAGGCGGTCGAACCTGTGGGAGTGGAGACGATTAAGCCATCAGCGACAAAATCCCCGATGGACACCCCATCAACATCGATCTTCAAATGGATCATGCGGGCGAAGGCGGCCCTGGTGATCACTACATCGTTGACTGCCAAGAACCGCTCCTTCTTACCCTCGCTCTCTACCACTGCTTCCAGCAGCATCCGCTCCTCTATTTCAAACCGATGGGAAATCAGGGCCTCCAGCGTCGGCTCCAGTTCCGCAGCCTCCACCTCACTGAGAAAACCAAGATACCCGACATTGACTCCCAAGATGGGGATATCAAAGGACGCCAATAAGCCGGCAGCATGGAGTAACGTACCATCGCCCCCCAGCACCACCGCAGCATCAACACCCAACGGTTCGCCACCGATGGAGAGCTTTTCGGAGGCAGACCCCCACCCCAGTACTTGGGCAGCCTCCTCTGGCACCCAGATCTCGAGGCCGGAGGCCGTTAGAATCTCTTTAACCTTGGCTGCCAACTCCAGCGCCCGTGGTTTACCCAAATGGACCATAATGCCGACTCGTTTCATGTTTTGCCTCCATGCCTCAAGATTTCTTGTCCCCATCCCCGAATCCTGCAATCCCATCATCTAGTACAGGTCAGCATGGGCGCCCTCCACCACCAGCCGACTCCACTCTTCATAGTCTTTGTTGGTAGAATCCTGCCCCTTTTTCCAGTAAACCAAGAATTCAATATTGCCTTCGGGACCGGTAATGGGCGAATGGGTCAGTCCCAGGGTCCCGAGCCTTAGGTTTTCCGCAAAGGTCAAGAGCTTAGTGATTACATCTACCTGTACACGGGCATCCCGCACAACACCCTTCTTACCCACCAATTCCCGGCCGGCCTCGAACTGGGGCTTAATCAAGGCAATAATCTCTCCCTGGGGAATCAGAAGGTCTGCAACCACGTGCAGAATCTTTGTCAACGAAATGAAGGCCACATCGATGGTAGCTAGATCAGCCAGCTCATCCAGCTGGTGCGGCTTTACATAGCGGATATTTGTCCGCTCCATGACCACTACCCGCCTGTCCTGGCGAAGGCTCCAGGACAGCTGTCCATACCCCACATCGATGGCATAGACCTTGGCAGCCCCATTCTGCAGAAGGCAGTCAGTAAAACCTCCGGTAGATGCTCCAACATCCACAGCTACCTTTCCCGCGACATCGACTGGAAAGACCTCTAGAGCCCGGGCAAGCTTTAAGCCTCCCCGGCTGACAAAGGGCAGTACCTCACCCCTAATCTCAATTTCCGCATCATGGGGAACACTGGTACCGGCTTTGTCGACCCGCTGCCCGTTCACAAAAACGGTGCCGGCCATAATGGCACCCTTTGCCCTCTCTCTGCTCTGTGCCAACCCTCTTTTTACCAGCAAGACATCTAGACGCTCTTTCATTGGCCCTCCTGAGCTATCACCGCTGTTCTGATACCAGTTGGATTGAAGGTTCTTCTTTCTTCATAAGTGCCATGACCCTTTCCGCCACATGGTGGGCATCGAGGCCCAGATCCTTGAGCAGCTGGGGATTATCGCCGTGCTCAACGAAGCGGTCTGGAATTCCGATGCACTTAACTCCCACTTGGGAAAGAAGCCCCGCCTCCTCCAAAACCTCCAGTACCGCCGAGCCAAATCCCCCTGCCAGGACATTCTCTTCCAGGGTTACAAGCCACCGGGTCTTGGCGGCCGTTTCCAGGATTATCTCCTCATCTATAGGCTTTACCCAACGGGCATTGATCACACCTACATCTAACCCCAGCTCACGCAGCTTAACCGCTGCCTCGAGGGCAGTGGTTACCATGCTGCCCACCGCCACGAAGGTTATATCTTCCCCCTGGCTGATGACCTCCGCCCTGCTAAACTCCACCGGGGTATAACCGCTGACCCCCAACTTTCTTAAAATCTCGTCGTGTACCTCACCCCGGGGGTAGCGAATGGCCGCACACTCTTCCCTCTCCAAGGCCAACTCCAGCATTTCCACCAGCTCCCGGGAATCCTTGGGAGCCATGATCCGCAGATTGGGGATCATCCTGAGGTAACTCAGGTCAAAAACCCCGTGGTGGGTAGGGCCATCCTCACCCACCAGGCCCGCCCGATCAACGGCAAAGACCACCGGCAGCCGAGGCAGACACACATCGTGGACGATCTGGTCGAAGGACCGCTGGAGAAAAGTGGAATAAATGGCCACCACCGGCCGCAGACCCCCTGCAGCCAGTCCCGCCGCTAAGGTCACCGCATGCTGTTCTGCTATTCCCACATCAAAAAACCGGTCTGGAAAGAGCTTCTTAAACTCACTTAAACCGGTGCCGTCCGGCATTGCAGCCGTGATAGCCACCAGCTTATCGTGTTTCTTGGCCAAGGATACCATTTCTCTGCCAAAGACCTGGCTGTAGGATGGAACCGGCTTGCTGTTTTCTGAGCTCCGGAGAGGACCTGTTCCGTGGTAAAACACGGGATTGGCCTCAGAAGGACCGTATCCTTTGCCTTTCTGGGTAATGACATGGACCAGTACCGGCCCTTTTCGCCGCAACCCGTCTCGAAATACCGTCTGCATCAAGGCCACATCGTGGCCATCCACGGGACCAACATAGGTAAAGCCCAGCTCTTCAAAGAGAATTCCCGGAACAACCAGCTGTTTGACCAGCCTTTTCATCCGATCAGTAACCCGCAGCATGGAATCACCGATGGCCGGCAGCCGGCCCAGAAGCTGCTCCATTTCTTCCCGAGTCCGGCTTACAGTGGGATCTGTTCTCAGCCGGGTCAGGTACTGGGACATAGCTCCCACATTGCGGGCGATGGACATTTCGTTATCATTGAGCACCACCATCA
>JAAZHE010000166.1 GCA_012510855.1 Bacillota bacterium
ACCCTATGCCGAGCGGGATGGAGTTGTCAGGGATGACTGGTTTGCCGCCCAGTGGGGCGGCACCTTCTTTAACGGCCGGCAGTTTGCCCTGCTCGGAGTGACCGATGTGCGTCTCTTTTACTGGAACAAGAATCACTACCGTGAGGCAGGACTCGATCCCGAAGTGCCCCCGGCAACCTGGGATGAGCTGGAGACCATCACCGCCAAGGTGACAAAACGGGACGACAGCGGTAGGATAACTCAGTTTGGTTTTCTGCCCTACTACGGCAACACCTGGACCTGGCTCTACGGTTGGCTGAACGGTGGGCAGTTTGTAGACGATACAGGCAAGATCATCACCTGTGATGACCCAAGGATCGTCTATGCCCTGGAGTGGATGGTAGATTTCTATGACAAATACTGCGGCGGAGCACAGCTGGCTGCTAGCTTTATCGAGGGCTTCCAGTCTGCTGCTCAGGACCCGTTTGTTTCCGAAAAGCTTAGCATGGTAGGCAACGGCAACTGGGTATTGTGGAACTTCGCTACATTTCCAGATCTAGACTACGGTACAGCCCCTATGCCGATTCCTAACACTGAAAGTGCAACAAAAAGCTCTTGGTCCTGCGGCAGCTACTATGCCATCTCGGCTAACACCAAGTACCCGGAAGAAGCCTGGACCTTCATTAAATGGCTGTCTGGCCCCGAAGGGGCCAAGGCCTATGCCGCCGCTTGCTTGAAAGCCCGGACCAGGGAATGGCAGCGGCAGCAACTGCCCGGCAGCCCAGTATATGTTCCAGATCTCTTCAACAGCAAACTGGCTATGAAGGCTCTGGAAGACGAGTACCTGCCGCAGCTTCCTCCGAAAGTACAGGCGGAGTATTAGTTGTGCATTGATGCCTTGAACTGGACCCACAGCTGTACCGAAATGAGTCTGGTTGGTCTGACCTACTGGAATGAGATGCATGCAGCAACTGAAGCTGCTCTATATGGCAAGATGACTCCGAAAGAAGCCTTGGAGCAGTGCCGAATCAGAGTGCAGCAGGCACTAGATGAAGCTTGGGAACTGGTCAAGGTGAAATAACTGCTGTGTTGGGGCCCTTCCGAGCCCCGCTCAACCTCAGACTGTGCCTAAGTGGGAATGTCCTTGGAGCGTTGTAAGTCGATTGTTGATGTTTGGCGCAAAGAAGGAGGGCATGTCGCCGCAGGCTTGAGGGCTCTGTTAAGAGTCTTATACCCCTAGTGGAGAGACAATCTCTACTAGGGGTTGATCTTTCTCAGGCGGAATGGCTAGTAGCTTTACACGTACGTGTGTTTTCGTCGCAACAGCTTTGTTCCCGGTGACAAGTTTTCTAGTACACCCGATCGCGGCAAGGTGGAAATGGGTGGATGTCGCGGATTTGAGCAAAAGAGTAATGTCTTGTGGCAAATTGGGACTGATAGAGGTACTCCAACAGGTATATTTCGTCATTGGAAGCATCACAGAGAATCCCAGAGACCCCCTGGCCATTAATAAGAGACACGCCTACCGGCTGGCCAATCAGGTATCGAATGTTCATTTGACGAGCCATATCGGTCACCTCCTGGAATAACGGAACTTAGAGAACCGGACAGATTGCACTGGCTAATGGAGCCCAGCTGCTTCTCGGACTATTATATGTCCGGTGTGATCAAACGGGATGGTATCGCAAGTACTATTCTGCTCTGCACCTTCAGCCAGGCAGAGGGTGTACTCCCTAATACCCATTGACCAAGGTTCTTCAAGGCGGCTGGCTTTAGGCGTCTCTCCTCGATTGCGAATCAACTTCTCAAATCTCTTAGCTGTGATGCGATACGCCGCAGTATTCCCGATATATATCCGACCGCGCCAATCAGTAATATAGGCAGCTGCCCCATGATCATGGCCGCTCTACCCTGTCTAGCCAGGCGAAACGGGGAAGGTGAACCATTGGCTAAACTGTGGGGAAAGTGCAGGGCAGGCAACTGGATAATGCTGGAAGGTACACCTGGTGGATTTATTGAATCATTTGGCATAGACCTGAATTCACCCACCGGGTGTTGGAGGGAGCAAGTATGGTCGGCGATGTGATAAGTAGAGTCATTGCTAGGGAGACCCTTGCGGAAAGGCTGACAAGGGAATCGACAGAGAACGCTATAGGACATATCGAAACCTTGATCGACAGCATGCTGGATGGTAATAGCCCTAAGGATGGGCCTTCTTCGCTATCTGGCGATGTAGAGCGCCTTCGGGAGCTGCAGGCAGCCCTGAAACCGCTGGTCTCTTCTACATATAATCTCGCCAAGATGGGGGTTTTGGTACCCAGCGGGTTGTGGGGATTATCTAAGGGGATTGTCGCACCTGATTTGGATATTCGCTTCTTGGGCATTGGTAAACACCGTTTCTTTCTGTTTCACAGTGCCATTGGCCTTGCGGTATTAAGGCAGCTGTATAAGATGTGGATACATAGCACAGAGGATAAGAACCACCTGTGGCCCTATCGTGTTGTTCACAAAGCTGCTGGCGCAGCCTTGGGGGCATATGCGGTAGGTGTTGGAATTCATTTGGCTATAGATGTCTTTCAACCTAAGGCTGTGATCTTTCCGTGGTTTGGGTCACTGGTGGATGGTACCCTCGTTGATGATAGAGTCTGGCTACTTGGAAACTCCCTCTGGGCCTTCCATATAGCCAATGATATTCTCTGTCTGGTACTGGCGGACGAACTGAAGACAGCCCGAGCTTATGTTGCCGAAACCTTTGGGAATATCACGTCAACCTCTCTCCAAAGCAGGTGATTGCATGTTATTCATGGTAGGGTTGGACACTCTGTCCCGGGATGAGAAGGCTGCTCTGCTGGCGCAGCTAAATGCTTTCAACAGGTGGAACGTGTTATACGAAGGAGCCCAGCAGGGACTGAAAAAGGGAAAGGATCTTGTCTTAGGGGTGTCAGAGTCTCTGATCAAGCCATTCTCACCGCGGTGAGCTAGAGAAGTTAAGCGATTGAATCAACGGCTGGATTGGGACGTCAATACCATTCAAGAGGCTGTTAAACGGGAGTACAGGTTGTTGGATGGGCTCGATGAGTCTGGACTCACCAAGCTCTTGCTTGCTCGGATAGCGGAGATAGCCGGTGTGGAACCCAATTCCAGCGCAAGTACTGTTGGCAAAGCATTGGTCAAAAGGGCTGCAGGGCTGCTGAGGCATGCAAGATCCCCATAGACCAACCGGTGGAAGTGCTGGAAGCCTGTGTGTTTGACTACTGCGTTGAGGAGAAAATCAAGCAGCTAAAGGAGCAGCTGGTTCAGATGACCGACGCAGAACTCAAGGAACTGGAGACCATTGTGAGGGAGCAGTTTGAAAGCCTGAGCAAGGCTGAGCAGGCGGCCATTCGCGAGACTATGGGGCTGGAAGAGCTTTCTGCCAAGCATGTGATCGGTTTCCTCAAGCAGACATCGAGCGTGGCACTAGCCCAGATGATCGTCTCGGGATTCGGCTTTGGGGCTTATCTGTTCCTGACATCCCTGCTCAAGTCCTTCAGCTTACTGTTGGGAACCACATTCAGCTTCGGCGTATACACCGCAGCTACATCGGCGCTGGCTTTCTTTTTGTCGGGACCCTTTCTGCTGCTTATCGGCCTGATGGGTTTTGGGCTGATGTATGGAAGAACGGGAAATGCCCTCAATGGTGAACTAGCTAAGCTCCTTGTGCTTGTAGGCCGGGGTGCGTTCTTGCAGTCCCAGAGTGGATGAGATGTCCAGGATAGAGGTTGCTTAGTGTCCCAGAGAATTAAAGCGTATCTCATTGCTTTGATCTACGCGAGCGCTTAGAAGCGGCTCTATATCCATGAATGCTCACCATTCATTACCACCTCGTTTGTCATATAGGAAGGAGGAGTTCAGTGCTGTTTCTAGGAGTAGACGCTGGGGGCTCGAAGACGCTGTCAATTGTTGCGGATCAAGAAGGCAACTGCCTTGGAGTTGGCCTGGGCGGCACCGGTAACTTCCAGGTAAACGGAGTAGATGGGGCCCGGGAAGAGATCCGAGCCAGCATCAACACGGCCCTGGCCGATGCTGGGGTGAAGCTGGAGGATATTGCTGCAGCCTACTGCGGGGTGGCAGGAGCAGATCGGGATGAGGATTCTCGCATCGTTAGGAGCATGTTGACCGCCGTACTTACCATCCCTAAGTGGGATTTTGAAAATGATGCGGCCATAGGGATCTGGGCGGGAACAGGAGATGGTGTGGGTGTAGGGGTTATCTGCGGCTCTGGCACCAATGTGCTCGGCTTCAACGGCCGGGGCGGTCGGGTACAAGTGGGAGGCATGGGCTATCTCTTCGGCGACTATGCAGGAGGGCGCCTGTTGGGAACCTTGGCCATCCGGGCTGCCATGCGGGGCTTCGAAGGCCGGGGTATAAAGACATCCCTCTACGAAAAGCTTTGCCGGCACTATGGGGTTTCCCATCTTCTGGACCTAGTGGATTGGCAGTATGAAGGAAGAGACCTGGGTTTAGATGAGGTGACTCCAATTCTCTTTGAGGCTGCCTCGGAAGGAGATGAAGCGGCACGCCAAATTCTTATGGAAGTTGGGCGGGATCTAGGTGTGTCCGCCAATGCCGCAATTCGCCGGCTTTTTTGCGAAACGGCCGACAACCGCCAGGACCTGGCGGTGAAAGTAGTGGCCATGGGCAGCGTATTTCAAAAGGCCAAGTATCCTCTCATGTACGATACCTTCGCAGCCACCATGCGGGAGGAGTTCCCCAAAGTACAGCCCTCCATTTTGCACTGTGAACCAGTTTTGGGTGCGATTTATGCTGCTGCAAGACTAGCCAATGTCACTGTTACCGATGCCTTTAGGGTCAGGCTAGAGGAGACATTTCCCGGTAGGCCGGAGCAGTCGGCCTTAGGCGACTAAGATGACGGAAGGGGAGTGATAAGGGTGAAAATTGCAGTGATAGGGAGCGGCAGTACCTACACTCCGGAGCTAGTGGAGGGCTTAATCAGCTACGCTGGCCAACTGAGATTAGAGTCTTTATATCTAATGGATATTGACCGCG
This sequence comes from Bacillota bacterium, assembly GCA_012510855.1. Lineage (GTDB taxonomy): Bacteria > Bacillota > Limnochordia > DTU087 > DTU087 > DTU087. The sequence continues at coordinate 5,029 of JAAZHE010000166.1, forward strand.
AACGGCTTAGTATCGTTGGCGGTCTGGTTCAGCGGATGGTGGCCAAGGCGGGAAATCCGTTTCGGGTAGAGCTCACCGAATCCAGAAAAGAGGCGGTAGACGGTGCAGACTTTGTGCTGGTTCAGCTCAGGGTTGGCGGCCAGAAGGCCCGGCATGTGGATACGGTGTTGTGTCTGGAGGAGGGTATCATCGGACAGGAGACTACGGGACCGGCCGGCTTTGCCAAAGCCCTTCGCACAATTCCGGTAGTACTGGAGATCTGCAGAGATATGCAGGAACTAGCACCCAATGCCTGGTTAATCAACTTTACCAATCCCTCTGGAATTGTCACGGAAGCGGTTTTGAAATACGGCGGCGTGCGGGGCATTGGACTCTGCAATCTTCCCATCGGCATCCAAATGCGGGTCGCACAAGAATTCAACGTAGCCTACGAGGCCGTCGACCTAGACTACGTGGGGCTTAATCACCTGGCATGGGTGCGCAAGGTCTGGGTGAATGGTGAGGATGTGAGCAATAGGGTTCTCAGTCAATGGTCTCAGAATGCTGCCAACATACCGGATTTATCCTTTCCCAAGGAGTTTCTGGATGCGCTGAATATGCTCCCCAGCAGCTATCTCAAGTACTTTTACCTGCAGGCCGAGATGCTAAGGGACCTGCGATCCCGGGAAAAGACTAGAGCCCAGCAAGTGATGGAAATTGAAGCGGCACTGCTGGAGAAATACAAGGATACCAGCCTAGCGGAAAAGCCCGAGGAGCTTAACAAGAGGGGAGGAGCCCACTACTCTACAGCCGCTGTCTCACTGGTTAGATCTATCGCCGGCAATCTCAAAAAACGCCACATTGTAAATGTCCAAAATAACGGGGCCATATCTGATCTTCCGGAGGACGCTGTCATTGAGGTGAATGCAGTGGTGGATAGCCGCGGTGCACACCCCTTGGCGGTAGGGCGGCTGGAACCCGAGATCCGGGGTCTAGTTCAGCATGTTAAAGCCTATGAAGAGCTGACTGTTGAGGCGGCGGTGCACGGAGACTACCGAAAAGCCCTCTTGGCCTTAGCCAACAACCCTCTAGTCAACTCAGTAAACAAGGCGAAACGGCTACTGGATCGGTTTATTGAGGTGCATGAACTGCCACTGAGGTGAGTTTCTGGTACATGGTAAGATACAAACTCATTGATGGGGATGGGTCCTTAGGTTAGCTCAAAGATATGGACTCCATCCCCTTTTAGTGTTCTGCAATCACCTAACGGGCAAAGTCCAGGGCCAGTTTGGTGCTGCGCTTGGCGCATTCGGAAATAGCGATGGGATGGAAATCAGGTATGGCGGAATACAGCGTATCGTTCAGTGGCTCAATCCATTTCTGGGGAAGTGCCTTGGCACCGTACATTGCTCCCCAAATGGAACCGACGGTAGCGCCATTGCAGTCGGTATCCCACCCAGCGACCACTGCAGTAGTGATGCATTTCTCAAAATCGTCGCCGCCGTAAACCAGTGCCGCGGCTACCAGAGCAGCGTTATTATTAGTATGCACCGGGTGGTAGTGGCCGTACTTCCGCCAGAGTTCGCTCATTAGATCGTCCCAGTTGTCAGTCTGCTTGGCCAGGGCAACTGCACCGGTGACATCCTGGTACAAGCGGCTGGTGCGGGGTATCTCGCTAAGCCCCAGACGCACCACTTCCTCCGGGTCTTGAACCGCGAAGGCGGCGGCGATCATGGCCGCCACAAACATTGCTCCATAGATACCGTTCTTTACGTGTGAGATACTGGCATCCCGGTGGGCTAATTCAGCTGCCAGCTCAATCTTTCCTGGAACTGCGTAGGCATAGCCATCAACCCGGATCTGAGCACCAATCCACTCACGGTAAGGGTTGCGATAAAGCCGCGCGTATTCCAAGTCTTCATCAGTAAATCCTTCACCCCAAGCAGGCATGCGATTGGCTAAATTGGTATAGGTCAGCCGTTCAGCAGTAAAGGTGAGGGCGATAGGTAGTGCATTCAACCAACCCATGTCGACATCAGAGCTGGTGAAGTTGAGCCCCTTCTCCTCCAACAGCTTAAGGGCCAGGACTGTATAGCGAATGTCATCATCTGTTTCCATGTACTTGATATTCTCCCGTTGACTCATGGGGGAGCGTACTGCCAACCCCTCTACCCGGGACTGGCCTGGAATGTAATAATCAAGTGGCCATGCATCAGCGCCAATCAAGTACTCCTTAATTAACTCATACCCGGTTCGCCCGTCTTTGCCGCTCATGAAATCCAATACCTCGACGGGTTTGCCCAGAGCACAACCGGCCGATCGGCCTAACCAAGCACCGTAGATGCGATCAAATAGCTGTTCCTCATTGAGAACAACAGCCAGTGAGCGGGGACCGTCCTCTCGGAGCCGCCGAATACCCGATAAGTCCGACGGTTCATCATAGGGGAAGTCCGCAGCAATGGGCAGAGCCATAAGCCGGTCATATAGTTCATTTAGCTCTGTAGCCGTATATTCCCCACCAGCCGTCCTCTCCTCGAACTCTTGCCGGAGAGCGGTTACATCACAACCCTCTTGCTCTCGCTGGATGAATTCATCCTTAATGAGATGCATCAGTCGCTCTTCAGTCGTCAATTAATCCACCTCCGTGTAATTCAACTTTGTTGTTACTACGCCTTGAGGCCTCCGGAAGCAAAACCTTCTATGAACTTCCGCTGCAGCAACAGGAATATAACGATAATGGGCAAGATCATCATTACTCCTCCCGCAGCGGTTAGTCCCCAATTCACGCTGAACCGGTCCACGAACGCGTAGTAGCTTGTTATGACAGTCTTTAGAGAAGAGTCATGCAGGAAAGTCAAGGAAAAAAGGAACTCGTTCCAACTGGAAAGGCCGCTAACCAAGCCTACCGTAAGAAAACCAGGTGTCGAGGCAGGCAAGACTACTCGAGAGAATACCTGCCATTCGTTAGCCCCATCTACTCGCGCCGCATCATCTAGTTCCCGAGGCAGAGCCATCATATACGATCGCAGCAATAGAGTCGCAAAGGGTGAGAATATGGCCCAATAGATGATGATCAAACCTATGCGGGTATTGACCAATCCCAGTCTGTGCCAGAGGAAAAACAGCGGCACCAAAAACAGCTGAAATGGCAGACTGCCCGCCACTAGCAGATAAAACATGATCACTGGGGTGCCTCGAAACTCCAGCCTCGATAAGGCATATGCAGCCAAACCAGCAATAAGCAATACACCGACTATAGTCCCGCTAGTGATGATCAGGCTGTTGGACAGGGTTGTGGCAAAGGATCCTCTTATCCAGGCTTCCGGGTAGTTGGACCACCTCACCTGTCGAGGGGGTCCCAGGGGGTTGCGCCCTATCTCCAGGTTTCCCTTGAGTGAGTTCAAGCCGAGTATCAGCAATGGTCCCAGACTAAAGCACAACAGTAGTGTCAAGACAACGTAGTTCAGCAGCAAAGGAAGTCTTGGCCGCCTCAAATCTCCCACCCCCTGCGTCGCAAATACAGAAAGAGCGAGACGATCATGCCGGTAATTATACTCATCGTCACACCCACTGCAGCAGCATAGCCGGCTTCAAAACGAGTGAACGCTAGTTTGTAAGCATAGGTACCAAGCACCTCTGAGGCATTTGCCGGTCCTCCTTGAGTGAGTATATAGATGTAGTCGAATACTAGAAAAGACCAGATGGTCGTCATCAGCATCATGAAGACTAACGTAGGGCGGATACCAGGAATGGTGATATACCTGAACTGGGCAAAGCGGTTGGCTCCGTCGATACGGGCCGCTTCATATAGCGAAGGGTCGATGCCTTGCATTGCGGCTAAGAAGACAACTACTAGGAAGCCCCACCAGTGCCAGTTGTCAACGAACGCAATGGAGTAGAGAACAATATTGGTATCACCAAAGAATTTAAGGTCAAGAAAGGGGTACCCCGCTTTACGAAGCTGTGCTCCTATACCCCTGAAGGGGTGGAACAGGGTCTGCCAGATGTGGGCATTGACAACACTTGGCAGCACGTATGGCAAGAAGAACGCCAGTCGAAATACCAGTTGTCCTTTCTTAACTGCGGAAAGCAGATAGGCAGCGACGAGAGACATAGCTATTGGTACGGTTAGAAAAATGATTGTCCACTTAACATTATTGGTCAGAGCTTTGTGGTAAACTGGATCCTCTAGCATACGTGCGAAATTAGCTAGTCCGATGAACTCCGCTGCACCAAGACCACTCCATTTGGTCAATGCAAAGTATACAGATCCTACACCAGGTCCTAGAATTACAAGGATATTCACGATGAGCAGGGGCGATAGGAACAGCCATGGAATGAGCGGATTGCTTCGACTCACTCCTAGTTTGAATCTGCAGTTCTTCATGCAAATCAACCCTCTCGCAGGACGATGGGGGTCCCCACAATGAGGACCCCAACTATATCCCAGAGTTTAATCAGGAATGGGAGGGATCTTGCCGTCAGCAATCTCCTCGCGGAAGATGGCGTCTAAGTTGGCGAGGTAGTCATTTGGGCTTAGTTCGCCAGACCAGACGCTTTCAATCCCTTCATAGATATACACATCGCTCCGCGGTGGCCAGAAAGTCCAGGTAGTGTACCCGTAGTTTCCTCCACTTACCGCGGCCGCCAAGTCAGACACAAACCTAGCCCAACGTTCTTCCATGTCTGCCGGGAAATCGGTAGGTTCGAAGGGAAGCGGATTGTTGAAGATAGCGCCTTGATCATAGATCCACCGCGCTGCTCGCTGTCTGTCTGCGAAGAGATAATCGATAAACTTCGCAGCTTCATCAGGATATGGCGAGCGAGCGTTGATCGATATGGTGGAGCCCATACCGATGGTGTACAGCGGTGCTTCGACACCTTCTCTGAATACAGGTACCGGGACCCAGTCCCATTCTGTATCTGTGCCTGCCTTGGGGCCAAAGTACTCGCCAGCACTGGACATGGCCCACGACCCTTCGATAATCATGGCAGCTTCACCCGAGGCCAACATGCTCCAGCGGTCTTCTCCTCGCAGCGAATAGTAATTGCCTACACCTTGGCTAAACCAACCCCGCTGCATGTACTCATTGAGCATTGCTATGGCTTCAACAAACTCCTCATCCGTCCATGGCTTCTCTCCCTTAAGCGCTGCTTTTACTGCCTTCGGCCCAGCATAGTGGTTGAGAAATACCCCTACATGCCATTCATTGGCGGGTCGCCAGTCATTGTTGCCGTGGGCAAATGGTATGATACCCATCTCAAAGGCTGCCTCAGCTATCGCTTCCATCTCTTCTAAGGTTTGCGGTGGAGCCCATCCCATTTCCTCAAACAAGGTCTTGTTGTAGAACAACACCATGGCCTCTAGCTCCAGGGGCAGACTGTACAGCTTGCCGTCTACTCTTCCTAGATCCAGGGCCCAGCCTGAGATCTTCTCGCTCCAGTTCATCAATTCCGCATAATGATCCAAAGGCAAAAGCATGTCGGCTAGAACGTACTCAAGGGCAAATGATGGACCGGGTGTGTAGACGATGTCGGGGCCTGCTCCCGCCTGCATTGCCGTACGTAGGGCCTGGTTGAGGTCTTCCTTGAAGGACACCTCAATCTTAATGTCGGGATTCTCCCTTTCGAATCCGGCAACAACCTCATTCACGTAATAGTCTCGATGAACGTCCATCGTTAGCTCGCTCCACAGGGTAAGTGTTACCTGGGCACTTGCTATTTGCCCGCAGCAAGCTAACACTACTGCAACGCTCATCAACATTAGCAGTCTTTTTGGCAACACGCCGTTCATCCCTCCTATCTAATCTATTGGTCGCAGTCCTCAATGGGTATGTCTGGCAAGTCCTCCGCTTCCCCCCTTTCTAAGCTGCTATCTCTGTGATCACGTGCTGCAGTTGCGGCATCAGACAAGTGACTACCTTTCAGGGATGCAACTTGCGTTAACTGGGCTGGCTACAACACAGTCGCAGCAGATGATTTTCGCTCAATGAGCATTGTGTCGAGGATAATATCACCGACCGCTGGTTCACCTTTCTCGATACTGGTAATAAGGGTTGTGGCAGCTAGCTGTCCCATCTCAAACTTGGGCTGCATTATGGTCGTTAGCTGTAATGACGCGGCCAGATCGATGTTGTCATATCCGACCAGTGCAACGTCATCTGGGACTCTCAGGCCGTGTTTCCCTATCGCTTCCATGGCACCCAGAGCCATAAGATCGTTACCCACGAATACTGCTGATGGTAGGGGAGTCCTGGATAGCAGCTCTTCCATGCATAAAATTCCGGATCCCTTGCTGAAATCGCCGTGAACTATCAATTGGTGTTCTAGTCTTAAACCCCAGTCACTGAGGGCTTCCTTGTAGCCCAATAATCTATCTTGAGCCGTCTTTGTGTTCATATCACCAGTAATATGGGCTATGCGGGAGTGTCCTTGGCGTATAAGGTATTTGGTGGCTGTGTAGGCTGACGCAACGTTATCTACAGCAATCGCCGAATAATTGGAACCTGGAACCTTTCGGTCAATCTGGACAACTGGAAAGCGCTGCTTTTCAAGGCGTTCCAGTACAGATCTGCTTTCTACCGAGAGCGAGACGATTATGCCGTCAACCTGCTTTGAGCATAGGAGTTCAATGGCTTCTTGCTCCCGCTGCGGTTCACTGTCAGTAGTGCAGAAGATAACCGAGTATCCCCGTTCACGAGCTCTGTGCTCGACGCCTTTAGCAACTTCAGCAAAAAAAGGGTTACCGATATCAGGGATTACCAGCCCGATTGTCAATGTCTTCCGCCAGATAAGGCCTCTTGCCATCGCGTTTGGGCTATAACCCATATCAGCGATCACTTGCAAGACTTTTTCTCGGGTTTTCTTACTTACATCAGGTTTATTGTTAAGAACCCGAGAGACGGTTGTGACCGACACTCCTGCTTTTTTGGCGATGTCTCTGATAGTAATTGCCAACGGCATCCTCACCTTGCTATTTGCGTTAACCTTACCGGCAAGCTTACCGTTAACCTTTGCGTATAGTTTAGAGAATGCACCAAATTCTGTCAAGGTAGGCTTATCTTCATAAGTAGCCATTATCTAGACAAAACGCGGCATTGCTGCATGTTTTTGCATGTATTTCGGCATTTTGCTGCCAATTGTGACTTAAGTTTTCCAAATGTGCAGTATGTTGACGCGATCCCGCCCTCTGATTGGGCTGTCAATGGTCTTTGAAAATGTCACCTTATCACGTGTGGATTCTATCTGGTGTGGGATGAATGAGTTGGGATACCAACAGTAGAGTAGCGGTCGCTCTGGGGTGTTGAGTACTCCCGCACCACCGAAGGCTCCATCTTCATCCGAGAGGACTTCATCCCAGAACTCACCCTGGAGACAAATGTGGTTGTGATCGGGCCTGAGGGCTATTCCCTGTACTTCAGCATCGGAGCTGAAGTGAAGGCAGGACTCTGACCGTTGAATTGCCTCCGGGCGCTGCTCTCGCCGTGTATGATACAGAGGGCAGCTGTGTCGAGTTATCCACGGTGACAGGGAACAGCACTGCCGTCCTTCCTGCCGGGGGCATGATCGGTCCTGATCGGCGGAGCCGGTGATGTGTTCACTCTGCACTATCAATGATGCTCTAAGACAACGGAGCAACAGATGCTGGAAGCTCTAGTGACTGCCAACATGGTCAATGACCCGGGCACAATCAGCATTTACTGCAACGACGGCTTTACAGTAGCTGAGGCGGTGATCGAGCGGGTTTCTGGTATGAGTTTCGCCGATTTCCTCGAGCAGGAGATCTTCAGTAAGATGGGCCTGACCAACACCAGCGCTTATTTCAGCGAGCGAATTCGCCAGGTATGATCCAGCAGTCAAGCAATGATAGGGTAGTGCAGTGCTGCCATAACGACTCGTGCTCACCATGAAAGGATGCAGAGCATGGACAAGCAGAGAAGGAAGGAACTGAAAAAGAAGTACAGAGAGATGAAGACCTACATGGGTGTATACCAAGTAATAAGTACATCTAGTGCTGTTCCAAGTATTCTTGTCCTCCGGCGATACATGCCAGACTGCTTCCACCCACTCAATGTCTCTCATTTCGAACCCTGTGATTGTTTCGTTAGGCAGTGCAATGTCTCGAAGAACTCCAAAATAGCGGGTTCGAGCCACATGGAGTTTTTTACCCGGCGGGGATGCGACTTGGCCCAGGGTTTCTACTTTGGTGAGTCCCGTCCCATATACGAGCTGATAGATAGGAGCACTATGGTCTAGTTCGGCTGTAAGAACAGAGGAGCTGTGCTTTGCATCAAGAAAGACCAGAATTACGTGATGTAGGAGGCTTTGTGCGATGTTCTATCAGAGGAGTCTAGAAGCGAAGATAGCAGTGTACACAGGTGTTCCATTTTTCTGGGGAGTGTGGGGATAGGCTTACTGGCAATTAACTGGTTCTCATGTATGCCGTTCCCATCAGAGATAGTGGTAGGGTTGTAGGAGCGCTGATCGGCCAGAGAGATGCCACCGCCTTGAGCGACATGACCGATGAGCTGAGATTTGGTGAAGGGGTTACGCCTACATAATCGGTGCCGATGGTACTCTCTACGCTTATCCCAATCGACAGCTGGTATTGCAGCAGGTGACCATATTTGACGATAGCGGTGTCTTAGCCAACGCGGGCCGGTGGAACCGATCGACCATCGGCATATGGGATGAAAAACGTGAATGCCCTGACGGTGTCCAGCGGGTGTTTGGCTTGTAATCCATGGACTCGGCAGCTAGAACAGCGCTAGGGTATATTTTCTAGCGCTGTTCTGCCTTCTTGTTCGTCAATAGCCTGGTGCCTCATCCGCAAGTAGAGCTTCTTCTCAAGGGGACAGATAAACCTAGCTGCTCAGGGCTGCTTAAGGGTGCCTGACGCCCTATCTACGCTTCCAGTGTTAGAACGATCGTGTCCTGATAGCTGCCCCAAGGAAGTTCCCAAGGCTGCTTCTCTCCAGTCCAGATGAACTGAACCTGGAATGGGATTTCCATTACGTCTCCATAGGGAGTGGTTTCGTTCATGACCAGGAACACATTCTTGCTTTCGCCAGGTTTGAACTCGTTGGTATGGCCCCATGTAGTGACACTATAGCAGACATAGTCAGAGATTCCGGTATTTTCTCTAGTAAATCCTTGAG
>JAAZHE010000167.1 GCA_012510855.1 Bacillota bacterium
ATAACGGGTAAACTGTCTGTCTCCCTTGAAGGTACCATCTGGGTAGCCAATGACTAAGCCTGCTGCAGCTAGTTCAGCGACACTGTCATATGCCCAATGATCCTTTGGAACATCGGCAAAGGGCATGTTAGCTGCAAATGCAGGCATAATCAGTGTAGCTACCATAATTGTCGCTACTAATAACGCGAACACCTTTTTTCTCATGCTGTTTAACCCCCTTTTGGTCTTCTCTCCTTGATCAACACCAATCCGGAGCTCCATATCAGACCCGGGGTTCTACAAGTGAGTGACCTTGTTTCCTCACATACAACCGCGGATCCCGATTGGAACTCGCTTATGCCCATCTTTCCGAGCAGTCGTGTCCTCTCTTGGGGGTGCACCTCCTTTCTATGCCACCTGCTCTTGATAGGCACAATTAGGCATACTTTACCTGTATTAGTAGTATTTCGTCTAGCCGGATTAAAATCCTTCTTAGACCCTGAGAAAAGAACTAGGTTTTTCTGGAACAAATGGTATGCTGATCACAGATAGTCAGGAAAACTGTTGTTTGGTGATAGATAAATTAGGCAGTATCTAGGCGAGCAATATACGTTATGTACAGTATGTTTCTACGATGCATAGACCGAAATTCCTCCTTTGTGTCCCACCCAAGGCAGAAAAATAGACCGCAGATCCGCGGTCTAGTAGATACAGATAACCGTCAGCTGAAGAAGTTGAGTTCTAGTCTCCTGCCCTGTTCAAGAAGTATGACGTTAGTAGGCCTGCGGGACGGCTGGGCCGGTTATCGGTCATATTGGCGACCAACTTGAGACTGGCCTCCTCTGCTTCAGCGGGAGTAGCCAGTTCCAAGGGTTCCGATGCTATCAACATTGGGTCTCCTTGCTCTTTTTCAAGTTTCTCAAATAAGGCTGATACTTCTATGGGTGAATAAATGTCTTCCGCCGGTGCCAGAGCATCGGCAGGAGGTAACTCGGCCAGGCCCACCGAAGTTGAGGCCAAGCTCTCCTGGCTATGGACCGTCTTACTGAGCGCGGCAAATGATGCAAAACTGAGGGCTGCAGTATCCACAATCAGCCCATTGGATAGACTAAACCCGTTCTTCCACTGGAAAGTCGCGGGCAAGGGGCTCCATAGTCTTGTGGCACCCAACTGTGCCAGAATTTCCGCGTTCTTCAGTCCTCCAGGATCTACCGATCTACTTCCTGCAGACAGGTAAAACAGCCCCTTTTCCATCTCACTGTCAGTAATTCCCAGGGTATTGAGTTCGTCGGCAAATTCCTCAGCCAGTCTGGTCAGGGCTTTGTAAGCAGCCTCGGAGGCAGTGCGGGTTTGGGCCACCGTTTCTGAAGACAATCTCACCGCTCCATCTCCGTTTCTATCTCTATTCTCAAGCATCTTCCACATCAAGGTATCGGCAGATAAGCCGCCTAGGGAGGCGCTCCGGTTCGTAGCTACCACCAAGTCTCCTATTAGAAGAGCTACTTCGTATCTGGTGAGGGGATAGACCTCTGCCAGCTCCGCGGCACTGCGGTAGCCCTCTAGCAGGCCACCATCGGCTAAAATAGCCAGTTCAGCATAGGCCCAATGGCCCTTGAGCAAGAGATCGAAAGAGGCGGCAGCCGTCGATGCTGTGCCAAGAGCCAGCACAAGGAGACATGTGAGTATCATGATTGCGGTTAGGCGCTTCACCGGCACACTCGCCCCTTCTCTTCCAACTTACACTTCTTTTCTTATGAACTATTTCGTGAAGACGTAGTATGATCCCTATTGGCCGTCGGCTGCAACTTCCGGTAAGGGGACAACATCCTGGCAGAGACAGCAATAAAAGAAAAACCCCAGGCATCTGCCCGGGGCTGTAGAAAAGCCGATCCGAATCTATTTTGCAGGCTCATTGGCAGCCGGTTCTACCGTCAACCGCACCTTCAAGGGACCTATGGCGGTCCAGATGTTGATATCAGCTACGGCATTTACCACCACCGGTCCGGGGAGACGGCGAACCTCCGCCATGGCATTCAAGAAATCATCAACACTGACATCACCCACGGAACCATCGGCCTTGGTGATCATTCCCTGCTCCAACCCGATAACGCTTACCTCCTGCAGCAGCTCTAGCAGTGCAGCCTCGATATCGGCTGGAAACTTGGTTGTCACAACAGTGGAACTTACAATATCCCCTTTCCGGTAGATCAACCGATTGGGGAAGTATACCAGCCTTACGATCACCGGATCGCCCACCAAGGTGTTGCTGATGGAGACGGCCCGAACCACGAATTTGTCATTCTGCTGGGCCAGTGCTTCTACTACTTGGTTGAAATGCTCCTCCGACTGCACCTTGACGGCACTAGATTTGCCGTCGATGCTGGCCCCCCGCTCGAGAGCGAGCCGATCCACCTGCCGCAGGAAGGTCAGTAGCTCTGACCGCACTTGATCTACCGTCATGCCGGCGTCGATTATAGTGGCTAGTAGGATCTCGCCGCTCTGGAACGCGAAATCCCCCTGCTGAATCTCCTGCAGCCGCCTGGTAGCCTCCATGATGATGCCTTCCTGGCGGCGGATATAGCTTTCGTACTCCTCGGACAGTATGGCCATCTGCTGCCGCATCCGTTCTTCGGTCTCCTGCAGCTCTCTGATCCGGGCATCCAGCCGCTCATTGATTTGCTTCATATTGTCATAGCGCTTCTCTTCCCGGGCAAGTTGGGTGATGGCCTCCTCAAGCTGAGTCCGGGTGGTGTTTAGTTCTGATTTTGCCCTCTCTAAATCACTTAATGCCTGTTCATACTGGAGCTTAGTAGCTTCATAGCGCTGTGTAATGTCTTCTAATGCCGTGCGGGCATCGTTCAACTCCTGCTGAGCTGCGTCCCGCTGAAGGACCACCGTCTGCAGCTGCTCATCTAGCTCCGCGTACATTCTTGTTTTCTCCTGAATCTGGAGGGTAAGTTCAGCTGCCTGCTTTTCCTGTTCCATGAGCTGAAGCTCAACCTCATCCAGCTGGGCTTTAGTACTTTGATATAAAGCCTCGCTGGTTGCCAGCGCTTCCTTAATCTCTTTCATGTGGAACAAAGCAGTCCGCACGTCCTGGGAGGCGATGGTAAGGGCTGCAATTGAGGCTCCGGCAATGATGACTCCAGTACAGATGGTGACAATCACCGATGTATGCTTAGGACGCAAGCCGAATAGGCTAAGGCGGCTGCGGCCCACTTTCATGCCGATTCTGTCGCCTATGTAAGCGATGATGCCACCTACAAGGCCCAGTACCGCTATCAGCGTCACTCCATACATCTCTCTCACCACCCCTCGCCTGAGAAGATCCGGCGGAACCTGCAGCAGCTTGATGGATTTACCGGCTGGCAGCTCGCCTCATAAGATAAATACCCAGTATTCCTAGAATTAAATTCTGCAGCCAGGCGCCCAGCATCGGGGGCAAATATCCACCCTGCGCCAGGGCCGAGCCCAAGGTCATAATTACATAATAGATGAAAATAACGATGATGCTCAGTCCAAAACCAACGGAAGAAGCCGACCTATGGGACTGAAGACCCAAAGGTGCACCTACTAAAGCAAATACGATGCTGGCTGTTGGGATCGCCCATTTGAGGTGCCAGTCAACCTCTAGTTTTTGGGTTTCGGCACCTTGAGACCTCAAGATCTCTATATGACGGGCCAGCTCTCTGATATTCATCTCATCTGGATTTTTCTGTGACGCTATTATCTCCCGGGGTTTCTGACCGATATCCACCGGCTGCCGGCCCCCAGCAAACCGCATGGTAACAGTTCCTCCACTGCCATCATAGAAATGGCTCACACCGTCTTCCATAAACCAGCCGGTCTCATCCCAAACAATCCGAGGAGCATAGGTGATCTCCTCTGGTCGGCCGTTTTTCAAAGTGACAATGGTCACATCTTCCATTACTTGGAGCTGGCTGTCAAACCGCGCCGCATATAAAAACCAGCTCAGCACATTCCCGCTGTACCTTCTAAGGATAACATTCCTAGTTATCCGGGGCAAGGTTTGTCCCCGCATCTCCATCCAGGTCAAAGTGTACTCGGCATTGGCAACAGGCACCACCAGCTCATTGATGGCTAGGGTAGCACATGTCATCAAAATGCCGATTACCAGGGCAGGCAGAGCAATTCGATAGAAACTCAATCCTCCTGCCTTCATAGCTACAATTTCACTGTTGGCCGAAAGTCTACTTAAAGCCAGCAGTACTGAAAGCAGCACCGCCATGGGAAAGGTCCATACCACTATTTGAGGCAGTCTTAAAACGAATAGCTTGCCAACGGTGGTCAGGGGAGCGCCCAGCTCCATTGCCACGGTAACCAAACGCAACAGATCCGTTCCCACAAACAGGCTGGTAAAAGCACATATGCCAAAAAACATCGGAGCGAGCATCTCGCGTGCTACATAGCGATCGAGAATTCTCATAGACTAAACCGCTCTCCCAGATAGAACTTGCGGGCTGTTTCGTCGTTAGCGATATCTGTCGAAGAGCCAGAAACCAAGATTTTCCCTTCGTGCATTATATAGGCCCGATCGGTGATGGATAGGGTCTCCCTGACATTATGATCGGTAATCAAAATTCCTAGGTCCTGGCTCTTTAGATGGGCGATGATGTTTTGCAGATCGGCCACAGCAATTGGGTCTACCCCCGCAAAGGGTTCATCTAGAAGCAGGACTGCCGGTTTTGTCGCCAAAGCCCGGGCGATCTCGGTGCGCCTTCGCTCCCCACCGGAAAGCATAAAGGCCTTGCTGTGGCGAACCCGTTCCAAGTCAAATTCGTGAAGCAGCTGTTCAAGCCGCTGTTTCTGCTCTGCCGTAGTCAGGTCCATCAGCTGCAGGACAGCTTTAATATTGTCCTCTAC
>JAAZHE010000168.1 GCA_012510855.1 Bacillota bacterium
AAGTTTGCTGAGCTTTGCATCCAATCAGAGGGGAAAGTCAACCACGTTGCCTTGGTGTGCGATATCAGAGGCAGGGGTTTTTTCGACCACTTGATCGAAGTCCTGGAAGACTTGGAGGAATCAGGCTTTGCCTACGAGATTCTCTTCCTGGAAGCCTCCGACGAGACCTTAGTTCGCCGCTTCAAAGAGAGCAGACGGCGCCATCCACTCCTTCCCGAAGGCAGTGTATTGGATGCCATCCGCCAGGAGCGGCATAAGTTGGAGGAGCTTAGGGGGCGAGCCCATCGGATCATTGACACCAGTTCCATCACTGTCAGGGAGCTCCGGCAAGAACTGAGCCGCTGGTACGGCGAGAACGGCGGGCAGAAGACCATGGCTGTCCTGGTGGTCTCCTTTGGGTATAAGCACGGCCTTCCCTTGGATGCAGACTTGGCCATTGATGTCCGCTTCTTGCCAAATCCCCATTATGTGGAATCCTTGTCTCCTTTTACGGGCAACGATCCACCTGTGCGGGACTATGTCCTCAAGTGGTCAGTCACCCAGCGATTTCTCCAGAAACTCCTTGACTTGATAGAGTTCTTGCTGCCTCAGTACGTCAAGGAAGGCAAACAGGAACTGGTCATTGCCATCGGCTGTACCGGCGGTCAGCACCGGTCAGTTGCCATCGCCAACTATGTCGCGGATTTTATCCGGGAGCAGGGGTATGCAGTAAATGTTGAACATAGAGGAATACTACAACGGGTTTGAAAGTTTTTGGCGCCGATACATCAAATGGTTCTATCCAGGTATGCGGGTAAAGCGCTGGATCCTGCTGATGATCCTCGGAGGAGTCTTGACTGTTGGGGGCGGAGCCGTGGTCATCGGCCCTGAACCGGTCATTACCCTGGGACGCATCATCAGCAATTGGCTGCGGGCCATCGTTCAGTCCAGCAAAATACCTCTAATCCAAGAGCTGGGAGCCGTGGTGGCTGTTTTCGGAGTGATACTCATCTGCGCAGGCTTCCGGCAAGTGATCAGATCCATGATTCTGGATATCCTGCCGGGAGATCCTAGGGATCTGGCAGAGATCATCTTCTACAAGCGGGGTCTGGGCAGAGAGCCAGCAGTGGTGGTAATCGGGGGCGGCACGGGGCTCTCCACCATGCTCAGGGGACTAAAACTCAAGACCGGTCGGATTACCGCCATAGTCACCGTGGCTGATGACGGCGGCAGTTCCGGTCGGATCCGGTCAGAACTGGGCATTCCGCCCCCTGGAGACATCCGGAACACCTTAGTGGCCCTGGCCAATACCGAACCCTTGATGGAACAGCTGTTTCAGTACCGGTTTAACTGGGGAGAAGGACTGGAAGGCCATAGTTTTGGCAACCTGTTCATCGCGGCCATGACCGACATCACTGGGGATTTTGAAGAAGCTATCCGGACCTCCAGTCAAGTACTGGCAGTCAGAGGGGAGGTCCTGCCTTCCACCCTAAGCTCGGTAACACTCCGGGCAGAATACGACGATGGCTCTACCACTACCGGCGAAAGCCTCATCCCTCAACCGGGGAAGAGAATCCGGCGCGTCTTTTTGGAACCGGAACACTGCAAGCCGCTGGAGGAAGCTATTACAGCCATTAACAACGCGGATGCCATTGTCCTTGGACCAGGCAGCTTATATACCAGTGTGCTGCCTAATCTGCTGGTGCCTGAGATCCGAGAGGCTATCCGCAAATCAACTGCGCCGAAGATCTATATCTGCAATGTGATGACCCAGCCTGGGGAAACCGACGGGTACAAGGCATCCAATCACGTGGAGGCTTTGCTTAACCATGTGGGACCAGGTCTGATCGACTACGTCATAGTTAACACCGCCGCCGTTCCAGAGCACCTACTGGAGCGATACCGACGGGAAGGGGCAGTGCCCGTTGAGCCCGATGTGGCAGAGGTGGCAGCTTTAGGGGTGACCCCCATCACCGCGGAAGTAATCAGCATGACTAACTTGGTCCGCCATGACCCAGAGAAGCTGGCAGAGGTTATCTACCGGATTATAACCGAGCGGACCTCCTTTGGTAAGCTGGGAAAACTGGTAAAGAGTATTTAGCTGTACAGTAATTGAAGGCTGGCCCCAGGGACTTTGCCGGGGCCAGCCTTTTTGTCATCTTCCTTTTTGCTGTCCTTTGGGAGGAATCCCCCTAAGGACTTAGCGGTTCAGCTTCTTGGCCGCCGCCTCATCTAAAATGAAGGTACAGTTGGGGTGAAGCTGCAGTACCGAAGCCGGCACTTCTTCTGTCACCGGTCCTTGGATCGCGGCAGCTACCGCCTCAGCCTTGCCCTCACCGTTGGCCAGCAGTATTATACTGCGGCTCTGCATAATGCTCTTGATCCCCATGGAGATGGCCTCCCGGGGAACGTCTTCCTCCTTCTCGAAAAAACGGGCATTGGCCTTAATGGTTTCGGGAGTCAGTTTCACCAAGCTGGTGGTACTGCCGAAGGGTGTGCCGGGCTCATTGAAGCCGATGTGGGCATTATGCCCGATCCCCAGAATCTGTAGGTCAATGCCGCCGGCTGCGGCGATCTTGGCTTCATACCTCTGGCACTCCTCCTCTGGATCAGCGGCAGCCCCATTGGGGATGTTGACTTGCTCCCTCGGAATATTGATCTTGCTGAAAAGGTGTTCCCACATGAAGTAGTTGTAGCTTTCAGGGTGATTTGGATCAAGGCCGTAGTATTCATCCAGGTTAAAGGTGGTCACCCGGGAAAAGTCCAACCCTGCCTTGTGCCTTCTCACCAATTCTTCATATAGACCAATTGGGGTGCTCCCGGTAGCCAGTCCCAAGACTGCATCGGGCTTGCTCTCCAGCAGGCGGCATACCAGATCGGCAGCCAGCCTGCTCATCTCTGCGTAGTCCTTGGCTATCTTAACCTGCAATCAGTTTCACCTACCCTTTCTCATGCTCGCTGGTATACCACGCGGCCCCCTACTATTGTGACCAAAGGATTGAGTTCTGTATCAAAGAGAGCAATATCGCCGTCCTTCCCCACGGTGAGGCTGCCTTTACGATGGGATATACCGATGGTCCGGGCAGGATTAAGTGAGGCCATCCTGATAGCCTCGGGCACCGAGACCCCCAGCATTTGCACAGCATTCTTGACTGCCTTTGCCATGGACAGGGTGCTGCCCGCGAGTTCTCCGGTGAGGAGCCTCGCTGCTTCCTCAGTGACCTCAACCTCCAGTCCCCCTAGCTGGTATCTGCCCTCCGGAAGGCCCATAGCCCGCAAAGTGTCGGTGATCAGCACAACCTTATCTGGACCCTTGGCCCGCAATACCAGGTCCATGGCGGCGGGATGGACATGAACCCCATCGCATATCAGCTCTACGGAAAAGCCATCACAGGTCAGGGCAGCTCCCACTACCCCCGGTTCCCGATGATGCAGACCCCGCATGCCGTTAAACACATGGCAGATGTGGCTGGCTCCCCAGAGGTGGGCAGCCATTGCCTGCTCATAGGTGGCGTTGGAATGCCCGATGGCAACGGTCACATTCCAAGACCGCAGCTGCCTGATGGCCTTTTCGGCACCCTCTATTTCCGGTGCCAAAGTGACCAGTCTGAGGAGCGGACCGGCTGCTCGCCAGACTTCTTCCAGCTCCGTGAGGGATGGAGGTCGGATATGGTCAGGGTGCTGGGCACCCCGCTTGCTGTAGTCTATATACGGACCTTCAAGGTGGATACCTAAAACCTCGGCACCGCCGGTCCCCTTTTCCGCGGCTTCCTTGACTGCCTCTACTGCCCCAAGGGTTTCCCGGTGACCGGCAGTCACGGTGGCAGGCAGAAAGGCGGTAGTACCCCAGCGGCTGAAGGTTTGCCCCATGAGCTCCAAGGCTTCGCGGGTGCCGTCCATCACATCGCCACCGCCACCCCCGTGGACATGAATGTCAATTAAGCCTGGAGTTATGTAAGCTCCCCCGGCATCCAACACTGGTTCAACACCGGCAGGTGCAGCAGCAGAACTGCCGACATAGGAGATAATTCCATTCTCAATCACCACAGTCCCGGGAAAAACGCTAAAAGGAGTCACCAACCGACCGTTCTCAATAGTCATACTGCCCTTGGACAAGGCGGACACCTCCCTCGTTTTCCGGTTTTCGGCAGTCCAACAGCCATCTCCTGCCATGGGATATGTGCTGGTGCTTCTCCAACGACATTTTGTCCGATACCGCTTTCCCCCATAGGCTAAAAGACAAAGAATAAGAAACACCGATACTGCACTCCCGTTAGCCGCGAATAAATGCCTTTACCTCAAGAGATACTTAAGAAAGTATTCCCCGGCTGTCGGATGGGCAGGAGGTGCCGCCATTGAGGGAACCAACCATGGAGGGACAGTCTCCCCAAGGAGGGAACTCAGCCGCTTTACCTCCCATGTTTCAAGGAACAACTAATCCTTCTCTAGACATACACGATAGACAGCATGCGACAGACACAGACACAGCTTCCTCGCCAGCGTGCCCAGGTTCCCATCTGGAGCTTCCCGGGGCTTACGGAGAGGATTATATCGTGCTCCTTACCCGGGATCCAAGCTGGCTCTTTGCCTATTGGGAGATCACCCCGGCTGCCTGGTCCCGGGTAAAGGGGGATCTGCAGGATGATGAGTGCCGCACGGTCCTCAGGATCTATCAATTGGATCCTAAGGCCCATGCACCGCAAGCCTATTTTGATATCACGGTTCAACCATTCAGCCATGCTTGGTATATCCAAACTGGAAAACGGGGCGGCTCGTACCAGGCGGGTATCGGCATCCGCACTCCTGACGGCTCCTTTCGGGAAATCTCCCGTTCCAACATCGTCACAGCTCCACGGGGAACAGTAAGCCCCATTGTCGATGAAAAGTGGCTCATCATCCAGGAGTTTCAGTGGCTATCCCGGCATCCCCAACCCGGCCATAGTCCCATGGAATGGCAGCGGCGCCGACAGGGCCAGCTCACTTTTCTGGGACCCTACCCCACCAGCCCAGGGATTTTCAGCCCCATGGGAAAACCCCCGGAGTCTCCAGGCAGGGGAAAGCCCAGACTGAAGCCTTAGCATACCCTTGGAGAGGAGCATCAACTTGTACTTAGGTTATGTTTCCATCGTTCTGCATGCCCATCTTCCCTACGTGCGCCATCCAGAGACTGCCCAGTGTCTAGAAGAGCTCTGGCTCATGGAGGCCATTACTGAAACCTATCTGCCTTTGATTGAAGTGATGCGGAAACTAGTCCAGGATCAAGTGCCCTTCCGCCTCACCATGTCCATTACCCCGACCCTAGCCTGGATGCTGGCCGATGAGTACCTGCAGGGGAAATATGTGCAGCACTTGGACAAGCTTTGTGAACTGGCGGAAAAGGAGGTCTACCGCACCCGCCACCAGCCAGCGGTGCAGGAGGTCGCCAAGTCCTACCTCAAGCAATTTCGCCGCTGTCGGCAGCTTTTTGAGGACTGCCGTCACCGGCTGCTGGACTGTTTTATTGAGCTGATGAAAACTGGAAACCTGGAGATCATGGCATCGGCGGCGACCCACGGCTACCTTCCCCTGTTATCTGTCAATCCCAAGGCAGTGGAAGCTCAAATCGCCATAGGCATCGAAACCTACCGGCATTTTTTTGGCAAAGACCCGAAAGGATTCTGGCTGCCCGAATGCGGTTTTGCGCCAGGTATCGATGACATCCTCACCCAGTACGGTATCAGCTACGTGATTCTGGATTCCCATGGAATACTGCACGGGGAACCCCGGCCCCGCTACTCTGTCTTTGCTCCCGTTTACACCCCCGGGGGCCTCGCGGCTTTCGGCAGGGATTGGGAGTCCTCTAAACAGGTGTGGAGCGCTTGGGAGGGCTATCCAGGAGATTATGTCTATCGGGATTTTTACCGGGATATCGGATTTGATTTGGATTACGAATACATCAAGCCCTATCTCATTGACGGCGTCAGAGGCTTTACCGGAATCAAGTATCACAAGATCACCGGCAGGGGCGACTATAAAGAGATCTACGACCCCTGGGTCGCGTCCCAGCGGGCTGCAGATCATGCCGGGAATTTCATGTTCAATCGGGAGCTCCAGATCAAGTACCTAGCGGATAAGATGGACCGGCCGCCGCTGGTGGTGGCTCCCTATGATGCAGAGCTTTTCGGCCACTGGTGGTATGAAGGGCCCCAATGGCTGGATTAC
>JAAZHE010000169.1 GCA_012510855.1 Bacillota bacterium
AGCAAATCCACCCAGTGGATGCGCCTTCCACCCTCGGTGTAGATATGCAGTGGCCCAATGCGAGCAAACTCGGCCTGAGCTCAAGGAGTATGAGCAGGGGCACTTCTGCGCCTGTCACTTTGCGGAGAAGTTCCTCAATGCAAAAGCTAGAGAAGTTGTGTAAAAGGCTCCGATTGGCTTGTCGATTGTCTTGCAGTTCAATTGTTTTCTAACTCAACAGGTGGACTGAGTTGGATATCATGGATGGGGGTGGACGCAAATGGATGTGATGAAAGGGCAGTCGTGGCTTAACAGGACATGGCCGGTTCTAAATAGCTATCCACAAGAGAACTTGGCCCGTATTGCTATGCCGCTGGGTGGAATTGGGACAGGCACTGTGGCGCTGGGCGGTCGAGGTGACCTGCGGGATTGGGAGATAATGAACCGCCCAGACAAGGGTCATAACGGGCGCTCCCTCTTTGTGCTGTGGGCGAAACCAGAAAAGAAGCA
Source organism: Bacillota bacterium (assembly GCA_012510855.1). GTDB lineage: Bacteria > Bacillota > Limnochordia > DTU087 > DTU087 > DTU087. Next base: position 490 of record JAAZHE010000169.1, read on the forward strand.
GCCCTTTATGAGGGCGTTGGAGGGAGTTATACAGCCTCCCTATGAGGGGGCCTTCGGTGTATCAGAGCCTTATCACGGCGTGCCTCGGTTTCGGGAGTGCTCCTTCCATGCCGCATATCCCCTGGCCCAAGTTGTATTGGGAGATCCTGGGTCGCCCCTGGATGTGCGTCTTGAAGCCTTTAACCCGCTGATTCCCTGTGATGGCGAAGGCAGCGGCTGGCCTCTGGCAGTACTGCGCTACGTATTGAAAAACAAGACCAATCAGTGGATTGATGCTACAGTCTGTGGAAGTATAACCAACTTTGTCGGGTATGATGGCAAATCAATACCAGCAGGTAATATTAACGAATTCCGCTCTTCAACGGGAATGCGGGGCTTGTTGATGCGGGCATCCGACGCCGCCAATACCCTAGATGAGTCGTGGGGAAGTATAGCCATTGCCACCGATGCCGAGGATTTCTCGTATCAGTGCCATTGGCCCGAGACCCGGTGGAATACCAGTCTCCTTCATTTTTGGGATGACTTGGCTGAAGATGGGAGACTAGATGGGGTGAGTACCGATAGGCCCTCATCCGTTGGCTCCCTGGCGGCCAGCTGCAGAATTCCACCCAACGAAGAACGGCAAATAACATTTCTACTGGCATGGCACTTCCCCAACCGCCAGACGTGGACTCCTGAAAAACCATGCTGCGAAGATAACGGCTGCCAGGGCGAGGCTTGTGGAGAAGCCGGTGTAGAGCAAGCATCCAGAAACCGCATTGGAAACTACTACACCCGCCGATTTAAAGATGCCTGGGATGTTATCCAGCAGGTTGAGGAGCAGCTGCCGCTCCTAGAACAAAGGACAGTGGAGTTTGTATCTGCTTTCTGTAAGAGTGATCTACCGCAGGTGGTGAAGGAAGCAGCCCTCAACAACTTGAGTACACTGCGGAGCCAGACGTGTTTTCGAACTGAAGATGGGTATTTCTTTGGGTTTGAAGGCTGCAGTGATAAACAAGGCTGCTGCCACGGCTCTTGCACCCATGTTTGGAACTACGAACAGGCAACGGCCCATCTATTTGGCGAGCTGTCATGTCTGATGCGGGAAGTGGAGTTCAAGCATGCCACCGACGAGACTGGTTTGATGAGTTTTCGTGTTCATCTGCCCATCCAGAGGGCTCAAGAGTTTGGCAGAGCGGCAGCAGACGGGCAGATGGGCTGCATCATGAAACTCTATCGTGATTGGCAGCTTTCCGGTGACGATGAAATGCTTGAGAGGCTGTGGCCCAAGGCCAAGAAAGCCCTGGAGTTCTGCTGGGTAGATGGAGGATGGGATGCCGATCGAGATGGGGTAATGGAAGGATGTCAGCACAATACCTTAGACGTGGAATACTACGGACCCAACCCCCTCATGCAGGGATGGTATCTCGGCGCCTTGAAAGCCGCGGCCGCTATGGCTGAGTACTTAGGGGAAAGGGAATTTGCCGCTGAATGTCAACGGTTGTTTGAACTCGGCAGCCAATGGACTGATGGACATCTCTTCAATGGACAGTATTACCAGCAAGAGATCAGGCCTCTACCAGTAGATGCAGCACTGGCCCGGGGACTAGAAGTGGGTATGGGGGCTGAAGACAGGGAAGACCCGGATTACCAGATGGGCAGTGGGTGTCTTGTCGATCAGCTGGCTGGGCAGCTGATGGCCCATGTCTGCGGGCTGGGTTATCTCCTGGATGAAGAGCACGTTCGCCAGACCTTAGAGAGCATCATGACTTACAACTTCCGAGAGGATCTCTATGATCACTTCAACCACATGAGGACCTTCGCTTTAAATGATGAGTCAGGTCTATTGATGTGCACCTTCCCATTGGGGAATCGACCTAAGACCCCAGTGCCGTATTTCAATGAGCTAATGACAGGATTTGAGTATACCGCCGCAGTCCACATGCTGTACGAAGGAATGATTGACCAAGGACTGCGGTGCATAAAGGCTATTCGCAGCCGTTATGACGGCCGTAAGCGCAATCCCTTTGATGAGGCAGAATGTGGTCACCACTATGCCAGGGCGATGGTGTCATGGGCTGCAGTCTTAGCCCTAACTGGTTTCCGGTATTCTGGAGTCTCCAGAACAATGGAATTTGCCCTGCGGGAAGGGACGTTTTTCTGGTCCACAGGCTACTCATGGGGAGTTCTCAGTCAAGAGGCGACCGAGCATGGGATGCTGGTGCGGCTCAAGGTGATGGGTGGGGATCTGCGGCTGCGGAGACTCTTCCTTACTGGCGAAGGTGAAAAAAAGGTAATTGATCTGGGTGAAGAGATGCTTATCAAGGAAGAGGAAATCTTGGAGCGGGTAGTATGAGTAGGTGAGTCCCAGTTAATCACAACCTAAAGGAAATCCGTACTAGATCTTGACCAAACGAGACGTGAGAAGCTAAGGATGAGGAGCCGTATGAACGCATCAGGAAAAGGTCGCTCTGTTACAATGCAAGATATAGCCAGAATCGCTGGAGTGTCTCCTGCCACTGTGTCTTTGGTTCTCAACAATCGACCGGGTATAGCTGACGAAACGCGCCAGAAGGTATTGGAAGTAGCCAAAGAACTCAAGTACAAAAGAAGGACATCCAGACGAAACGGCAATGATGGAAACCTCTTAGCTTTGGTGATGGAAGAACTACCCATGCCGGTGTTCGCTGATAGCTTCTGCGGTACTATCGTCAGCGGGATCAATGAAGCTGCTCAAGAAGCTGGCTATCATGTGGTGCTGGCCATTGTCAAGTCTGGAAGTGGAACGGTGACACAGGTTCCCCCTATTATAGCCTCTGGAGAAGCGGCCGGTGCTATAATCCTGGGGGGCGGTGATCTAGATGACGAGTTTCTTATCAGGGTGGCTGAGGAGGCAGAGTCAGCCGTTGTACTGGTGGACAACTATATATACGGCCATCCTCTTCCTTGCGTGTTAGCCAACAATGTGGAAGCAGGATTTCTAGCTACTCAACACCTATTATCCCTTGGGCATGAACGGATCGGCTTTATTCAAGGTTCGCCCAAGTATAAGCCGCTCAATGAAAGACTGTTGGGCTATTTTCTAGCTCTGCGGCAGGCTTCCATTGATTTTTCCCCAGAACTGCTGCCTCCGAGAATGTCCCACGGCAGTGAGAAGGGTAGAAAGGAGATGGAAGCTCTTTTGAACCTGCCGACTCCTCCCACTGCAGTGGTGTGTGCCAGCGATCAGACAGCTCTTAATGCCATGGATGTGATTAAACAGGCGGGGCTTGCGATCCCGGAGGATATTGCTATTGTAGGCATCGATGATATCGATGAAGCAGCAAGGCAAGATCCTCCCCTAACCACTGTCCGTATACCAAAACGAGAAATGGGAGTAGTGGCTGTGAACCTACTTCTGTCGTGTGAGCCATCCAAGACCATGAGAGGGTGCGGACATCAGCTGGTCATGGGCACCCGGCTAATAGTACGGGGGTCAACCTCCTCTCCAGGAAAGAAGCCCTCAGCTGCGGTCGAATCCTGATATACCCTAGTCAAGTGAGCAGTAGTTGGACCGTGAAGATGGAGGATTAGAGAGCAGTAGTCGGACTAGGATAAGCAGCTTCTCCTTCCACTTGCCGAGGAAGGGAAAAATATAAAAATGGGGTGCAATGCTTGTGAACAACGGGGTGACAGTGAGGAGCATACTGGATAAAGCGTTATCCGGTAGGGAATTAACTTGGGATGATGCGAGGGTCTTGATGGACATTGAGTTGGGCTCCGAGGATATGTACTTGTTGATGTCCTGCGCCAATAGTCTATCCCGAAAGGAGTTTCGCAATCGAGGTCTGATTTTTGCACAGGTTGGGCTTGATTCAAATCCGTGTTCCAAGAACTGCGGATTCTGCTCTTTGGGTGCCAGGCACGGGCTCATGGGGCCGGGACACGAGCTCTCAGAAGCTGAAGTAATGGAAAAGGTAGAGGCCTTTGTCAGCGCCGGTATCCATGATCTTTTCCTGATGACGACTGCCGATTATGACTTTGATAAGTTCCTGCGCATCGGCGAAAAGGTACGGAAAATGCTGCCAGACGGCATGCGTATGGTAGCCAACACCGGGGATTTTGGCCCTGGGGAAGCCCGCAGGCTGGCCGACGTCGGGTTTACAGGGGCCTATCACATTCGCAGGCTGCGGGAAGGCGTGGATACTGAAATCCCACCTGAGGATCGGGAAGCCACGTTGGCAGCCATTAATGAAGCGAACTTGGAGCTTTACTACTGTGTGGAGCCCATTGGTCCAGAGCACACTGCTGACGAACTGATTGCCGAGATGTTCCGGGCAAAGAAATACAACGTATCAGTTATGGCTGCGATGAGGCGTATCCCTGTACCGGGGACGCCCCTGGCCGAGAATGGTCAAATCAGTGAGTTTGAACTGGCTAAGGTTACGGCAGTAGCGAGGCTGGTTGTCGGCAAAAACATGAGGGCTATGGGAGTACATGAGCCGAGTCTTATTAGTCTGATTGCCGGCGCAAATCAAATCTATGCTGAGACCGGAGTCAATCCGAGAGATACCAAGGAAGACACATCCCTTGGCAGAGGGTTTTCAGTGGAAGATGCATCTACAATGCTGTGGGAGGCGGGCTGGGAAGTTGTAATTGAGTAGTATCCCGGGATGCTGTCTATCACTGAACTGGGACTGCCAGAGGGTAGAGCATCAGAAGTATAGGACAGGCTTGCCCATTGTTTGTACGACATTTGGTATAGGGGGGCACAGCCAATATAAAGCTAAAAAGGCGCCATCGGCGCCTTTTGATCTTTAGTCTTGCTCAAGTACATCTTCCGAAAGTAGATTGGCAGCCCTTTCCACATCCAAGAACTTCAAGGAATCATCCTTGAGTGAGCTGCACTTGGGATGAAGGTCCAGGGGCTTTTCTTGTCTTACCTCACCGGCAGCATACCAGGAGATAATGTCCTGGAACGAAGAGAACTCATCAAAAGGTATCCCTTCTTCTTCACATATCGGTACTAAGGCGTCCTTAGCAAATACCTGGTGGGCAGCGTGGATAGGAAATCGATCACTGGTTCCATCCCCCACATAGACTGTGTAAAATCCTCGGCGGGTGTACTGGAGGGCAATGGCAGCCTTACATACTGCGCAGAATCTGCAGCTGGGATTGTGGTGGGGAAAAGCAAGCTCAAGTTCAGGGTTAAACCGCATTACATTGGAGTAGACGGGAACCCCGGTGATATTAGCCCGCCTCAGCAGCGGTTTAATGTATGCATCAAATCCGTCACTGACTATGGCTACTTGGTCTCCCTGTTCCTTGGCTAGGTCCAAAAGCGTCTTGAAACTGTCGTCGATATCTGCCTGTAGGATCAGTTCTACAAATTCTTCTTGGGACGGCGGGGCATTACCATACCATTGCATGTATAAATCCTTGGAGCCTGAGCCGCTGACCTCCAGCTTTCTTAGAAAGGCGGGGTCAAGTTTAGGGAAAACCAGGTTATCCAGCACTAGGTCACCCACATCGATGAGGCCGATGGTTCCGTCAAAATCACATAGAAAGGCAATGGGCTGTCTCATTGTTACCTCCTGTCATATTGTAGTTGCTCATCTGTTACACCCTCAAATTGACGGCAAATTGCCATCAGCAAGCAGACTAAACAGCCTCTGAGAAAAAACCATCGGGGAGAGGCTTCAAAGCATGGAAAACCCTACAAGCGTAGGTACGTATTACAAGTCTAGTGTATTTGATTCGCTATACTGGGTCAAGGACAGCGGCGCCGGAACTCCGGGAAGCGGTATCACAAAGGGCTGCTGGTAATGCAGGAAGCAACCAAAGAAACTAGAAGTATAAAATTGTATGTAATTCATACAGACAACAAAATAATCCAAGAATGAGGATTTGTCATTAGAGGCTGATTGAGAAGATAAAAATACGGTTCCTAGAGTCCGCCTGGAGAATTCTTCAGGGTATCGTGGGAAAGTGGAGTGAGTTTCCAGGCCTATGGGAGTGATAATAATGGATATCAAGAATTTGTCCATCTTTGACTTCGATCCGATACCCCAGTTGGTCACCAAGGAGACATTTGTCGAGAAAGCTA
>JAAZHE010000170.1 GCA_012510855.1 Bacillota bacterium
CCCAGGTCAAATCCCGGCGGGGGAACGGCATTTCTCTCTCCCCCGAGGAGCAACTCAGGCTCTTTTTCTTTCCTGGCCCGGGCTTCTTCCACCGTCGTCAGGGGAATTACCCCGGCTGCACCGTTGGCCAAGGCGGTTGTAATGGTGGTACTTGCCCGCAGTACATCAATGACTACTGCTGCACAACCTTCCGCCCGTATTCTCCCCATCTCACAGGGTAACAATGCTACATCTACCAACTTTGTTTCCATTTACCTCACCATGTTTCACAATTACTTGCCTCTGTTCGGGGCTGGGTTTGCAGAGGCAGTCCTAGACAGCAAAAAACACACAAGACCATAAGGGATATTCCCGATGATCCAGAAATCTCCTGCAAGAAAGGAAATTATCACTGGAGATAGTTCTCCCCAAAAAGGAGAGCCCTTAAGTATATTCACTTATGCTTCCTGGGGAATGTTAAACTGGAACTGGTACCACATGTAGCCGCAGGAGACAAAATCTAGTACAATTGTATCCGTAATCTACCCTCACCTAAGGAAGTGAGTATATGAGGAAATCTATCAGAATTGGAATTGTGGGCTACGGCAACTTGGGGCGAGGAGTGGAAAAGGCCGTGGCCCAAAGCCCTGATCTTGAGCTGGCAGCTGTCTTTACCCGCAGGCCTGGCCAGATTCAAAGCTCGGCCCCAGTCGTGCCGGTGGAAGAGTGCGGAGATTACCGGGACAAAATCGATGTCATGATCCTGTGCGGCAGCTCCTCCAATGACCTGCCGGAGCAAGGGCCCCTCTTTGCCGGCCAGTTTAATACTGTAGACAGCTTTGACCTCCATGCCCGCATCCCCGAGTACTTTGAACGGGTAGATGCCGCAGCGGAGGGCGGCGGCAATCTCAGCCTTATCTCCAGCGGTTGGGATCCGGGCCTCTTTTCCTTAGCCAGGGTTCTCTTCAGCTCCATTCTCCCCGGGGCAAAGACATACACCTTCTGGGGCAAGGGGGTAAGTCAAGGTCATTCGGTAGCTGTCCGGAGACTCCCAGGAGTAAGGCAAGCAGTTCAATATACGGTTCCCGTCCCGGAGACAGTGGAGAGAATCCGGCAGGGAGAGACTCCTGACCTTACCCCCAGGGAGCAGCACCTTAGGATTTGCTACGTAGTGCCGGAGCCCGGGGCTGACCACACGGCCATAGAGACAGCCATCAAAACCATGCCCGGCTACTTTGCGGATTACGAGACAACGGTGCATTTCATTACAGAGGAGGAGTTCGCCGCTAACCATACCGGCATGCCCCACGGCGGCTTTGTCATTACAACCGGCTCCACCGGCGGGGGCTACCGGCAGCAGGCTGAATTGAGGCTGAAGCTCGAGGATAACCCAGAGTTTACCGGCAGTGTGCTGGCGGCTTATGCCCGGGCGGTCTACCGCCTGCACCGGGAGGGGAAGACTGGTGCGTGCACAGTCCTGGATATCCCTTTGGGGTATCTTGCCCCCGAATCGCCGGTAGAGCTGAGAAAAAAGATGGTGTAACCTCCGGGCGAGTATGTGCCCGCTGAGCAAAGCTAGCGCTGTCCCAATCATCGAGACCTTTTGAGCGTGGAGATCGAGTAGGGCAGCGCTAGCTTATCATTTCTAGCGCTGTCCCTCTCACAGAACCGTGCGTACGGGCCTCGTACACGGCTCCTGGTAAACCTCAGTCAAGTCGTTTCGTAGTATTGATGCAAGAAGCCGACCTCATATCGATCCACATTGACTAGGCCAATTTCTTCAAACCATCGGTTTGGAAGAGCCCTGGAAATAGGCGGACTGGCCGAGTTTCTCCACCTTCGCATGGAGATTTTCTCATAATCTCCTGTGTACCCTCGCTTGCGCAGGGCCTTGTGGAGGGCTTTCCAGG
>JAAZHE010000171.1 GCA_012510855.1 Bacillota bacterium
ACGAAATTGGTTGGTGCGGCCAGAACGCCTCGCTGGCTGCATCAATGCTGGAGTGGAGCCTTGAAAGCGGTGTTCCAGAGGTATGGGATCTAGGTGCGAAAGTCTTGGATAGCTGGATAGCAGCAGGCAGCCTGGAGAACGGCCTGATGCTGACACACCTTGATCCCATACTGGAGGGCAAAGCGGTGCACGGTCTAGATACATGTAATTTGGGAACTGCCGCTCTCCAATACTTCAGGGCATACGATATCAGCAAGCGGGCGAGGAAGGAACGGGTAGAATGGCTAAAAGCGGCTCTGGGCATCTGCGACTTCTTCCTAGAACACGAGAGTGAAGACGGCAGATTCGGCAAATTGTGGTCTGTGCGGGGAGAAATCTTGGAAAGAGAAGGGACAATTGGGTGCTATCTAATTCCTCCTTTGATTGCCGCCTGGAGGCATACAGAAGATAAGAGATACCTGGATAGGGCGGTTGAAGGATTTTGGGCGTATATTGATGGCGATCTGAAGACCTTAATGATCGGTGCAGGTGCTCTAGATACCAACTGCATAGATAAAGAATCGGCATTTCCTTTGCTGAGGGCCGCGAACATGCTGTATGAGGAGACTGCAGATGAACGGTATCTAATCGCCGCGGAGCATGTGGGCTATTATTTGATCACCTGGATGTATCACTATGATGTGCCTCTAAGTGACACAACGGTCCTGGGCAGGATGGGTTACCGGACAACAGGGGGTACCACAGTATCAGCACAGCATCACCATATAGATCCTTGGGGAGCCTTGATGGCACCGGAGTTCATCAAGCTTGGCCGATTGACCGGCGATGATTATTGGCACCAGGTTGGTTTAGCCATGTGGAACCAATCAACTATCGGCATATGGGATGAAAAACGTGAGTGCCCTGACGGTATTCCGCGGCCATCCGGCTCGCAAGATGAGGGCTGGTGTCAGACGGTATGGAGGGAGCCGGGTGAAACCACCAAGTGGCTTGTTGCTTGGCCGGCGGCGTTCCATCTGGAGGGGTGGCGGTTTATGAGCAGTCTGAACGAAAGCGATAGCACTGCCTAGAGAGGGGAAAGCCTTGACCTGCTAGAAAAAGCAGGATTGTTTCCTGCCGAAAGAGAAATACTATGCTTGTCATTCAGGAGGAACTCCTGCAGAGGTAAACTGCCTAGATCACACATGACCACCCGCGGGTGAGTCGAATACGAAGGGGCTTTGGAGAAGCTGCAAGAAGTACTGCATTGAGCGTTTGTATGATAGGCGAACCTGATATTCGAGTGGACCGCGAGTTGACAGCTAGAGAGCGCGAAAACGGGGTTTCGGCAAAAATGGCAGAGGGCAGAAAAGCCCATAACGATAGGGTTGTGCAAGCAACCCGCGAGCCTGCAGGGTGAGCAGTGTCTGACTACGGATCAGGAAGCCGCAGGTTCGAATCCTGCCGGGCGCGCCATCTAGGGATGCAAAAGACCGCGTTTTGGCGGTCTTTTTGATTGGGGTGCTAACAAGAGTGAAACAGAAGCGGCCGTATCCCAAAGTGATGATCTCCCGCAAGGCGGAGCGCAGTATCAAGAATGGACATCCGTGGGTCTATGGAGAAGAAATTCTCGAGACAGAGGATACGCCCCAAGACGGTGAGCTGGTGGATGTGTTGGCGGGTAACGCCTATATGGGTACCGGGTTCTACAACAGTGCCAGCAAGATTACCGTCCGGCTTATTTCCCGCAACGCCAACGATGTGTTTGACGAGCGCTTTTGGCGCCGCCGAGTGGAATATGCCGTTCGCTACCGCCAAACCGTCATGCCTGGTGCAGATTTCGCTTGCTGCCGGCTGATTCACAGTGAAGCTGACCAAATGCCGGGCCTGATAGTGGACCGCTACGGCAGCATTCTGTCGGCGCAGATCAACTGTCTTGGCATGGATCTGGTTAAGGATATCATCTATCGTGCGCTGTGGGATGTGCTTACTGAAATGGGTGAGGCTATCACCGGTATCTATGAACGGAATGACACTGCCCTGCGGGCCCGGGAAGGATTGCCGGAGTATAAAGACTGGTATAGGCACGACGGGATACCCGTGCCAGAATCTGCCATCACTGAGATCTGCGAAAATGGCGTGAGATATCTAGTAGATGTGGAGAATGGACAGAAGACCGGCTTCTTCCTGGACCAGAAGAATAACCGCGCTGCTGAGGCCCGGATTGCCAAGGG
>JAAZHE010000172.1 GCA_012510855.1 Bacillota bacterium
ACACGGGGGATTACCCCACACGATTTTGAGTCGTGGGCGTCTGCCAATTCCGCCACTTCGGCATGATGGGATGACCAATGCTAACTTGAGTGCCGCGCCTTGCGACAAAGATATAATAGCACATTTCTCTGCCGTTGACAAGAATAAACTAAGGCAGGGTAGGTTGTTAACTCGGATTTCTGGTCGACCTATGCCTTTTGCCAAGACTGGAGGGAGGCTCCCACAGACTCCCATGCGTTGACATAGTAGAGTGGGAGTGCTAAGATGTGTTTGATAATCATTATTGTTTGTAGGTTTGCTATGATCTTGGGGGCGATTCTATGACTGAGAAAAAACGGGGGTTTGTAAGGAACACCAAGCAGCGGGAAGTAATTTTGTCTGTTCTTAGGGGAACCGACATCCATCCTACAGCCGACTGGATCTACCAGGAAGTGAGGAAAGAACTCCCCAACATCAGTCTGGGCACCATCTACCGCAACCTGCGTATCTTGGTGGAGTCCGGGGAAGCCCTGGAGTTATCCTTCAGCAGTGACTGCAGTCGCTTTGACGGCAATCCAGAGAATCACTATCATTTTGCCTGTCTTGAGTGTGGAAACGTCTATGACCTTGATATGCCCATAGTTCAAGGCCTAGATGCCGAGGCTGAGAAGGCCAGTGGACACAAGGTCACAGCCCATAGATTGGAATTCTACGGGATTTGCAAGGCATGCGGCGGCGGTGGCAATGGCAGCCTTCAGTGAGATGAAGCTGCATGCTGATATCAAGACGGGGAGGTTTGTCCAGCGGCTTAACCGGTTCGTATGTTTGGTTGATCTCCAGGAAGAGGGCGCCGTACCGGTGCATGTGCCCAGTTCTGGTCGTATGAAGGAACTGCTGGTTCCTGATGCCAAAGTGGTTGTCGAACCGTTTTCGAGAGCTATCAACCACAAGACCAGGGGGCGTCTGGCTAAGGTGCTTTATGATCATGGTGACCATAAGTGTTGGGTCTCAGTAGACTCCCATCTACCCAATCGGCTGTTTTCCCAAGCAGTCAAGGGGCGAACTCTTGCGGAGTTTGCCTCTTTTACCGGTTTGCAGCCAGAAGTACCCTTTAACGGCAGTAGGCTGGATTTTTTGCTGGAAAGCGCCGAGAAAACAGCCCTTGTTGAGGTGAAATCGGTCACTTTGGTGGAGGAGGGAACGGCTCTTTTCCCCGATGCTCCCACGTCGCGGGGGGCGCGCCACATACGGGATCTCATCAACAGTCTCGCTGCCGGGTTTGACGCATATGTGGTCTTTATCATTCAAAGGGAAGATGCGGCAGTATTCTCACCTAACCGTGGGACAGATCCCGCCTTTGCTCAAGCTGTTGACGAAGCAGCCGCTGCCGGGGTTAAGGTTCTCGCCTATGATTGCCAAGTGACCCCCCGCAAGGTGGCTTTGCGAAGGCGGGTGCCGGTAGCACTGCGGCTTTAGAATTGAGTGCCGCTGAAGTGATTCCTTATACATTGTGGAAAAGGGAGAGATCGTAGACCGGTGGACTGTGCACGCCCGGGGATTAGTACAGTAGCGTATACATGCCCTGGAATCAGTACTGTAGCATATACTAAAGTCGGGCGCTAATTAGTACCACCAAGAAACGAGGACAGCGCTAGCCTAAGTCTAGCGCTGTCCCTTTTGGTGTGCCCAGCATGTCTGCTGAGCCGATGGGTTGAAAGAAACCCTGTCGCCTAACTAGCGGGAAGACAATCCGTAGGCAAGGGCGTCACTGGTAACGGTGGGGTCTGAAGGAAGCCGAAGG
>JAAZHE010000173.1 GCA_012510855.1 Bacillota bacterium
CCGACACTCGGCTTACACCTTCTCTGCAGTGATCCGCAATACCTGCTTTGTCTGGTCGGTAACCCTAGTCCTCTGGTCCTGGTGCAGTCCAACCACAGCGACGATTCCCTTGCCGTCAATGATACACGGTATTTTGTTCCTGAGCTCCCTTGGGATTTTCTCGTCGATGAATAGGTCTTTAAGCTTCTTGGAGCCCGACATGCCCAAAGGCTGAAAACGATCGCCAGACCTTCGGCTCCGAGCATAAAGGGGCAGCTCTAAAGAGGCCAAATCCATGTCGGCCCACCAGACCCCTAGCTCCTGCCAGGCAGCCCTCGGCTGCAGGGCACTATCTTCTTCCCACCAAGGGATTACCGTTGTCAGAACCTGAAGCTGAACAGATATGCCGGCATCGGCAATGATTGTACTGGAACCCAAAGGCAGAGGGCAAGGGCCGAACCCCCGATCCCGCTCAATATCTACCCTTCGGGCAAAAATTAAAACTTCATCCCGGACAAAAACATCCACATCTCCCGGCAAAGTCCGCTGCCCCACTGATGCTTGGCCTGCAATGCACTTCTCGATGTATTCTAAACTTGCAGCGGTCAAGCTGTGGGTTCCTTGGGCCACCTCGGTATAGGCATAGGCAGTCACCCGCTTGCGGATGGCAGCGGGTAAAGCAATGAGCTCTGTTAAATTAAGGCTAACACGCTGCCCAGGCCGCACTTCCAACGCCGCCCGCCCAAAGGCCTCCTGGGCAAGCTGAGCCAGAAGCTGCCAATCCTCTGACAAGGTATCGGCTGTCTGCATGATTCTCCGGACGGCCCCGGGGTTTAGCTGCTTGAGCTTAGGTATGATCTCCCAGCGGATGTAATTGCGACGGTATGCCGTACTCCAATTGGTAACATCCTCCCGCCAGGGCAGGTCCCAGCTGCGGCAGTAGGCCTCCAGCTGCCATTTCTCCAGTTCGATAAGGGGGCGGATTACTCTGCCCCTAACCGGCGGGATTCCTGACAACCCCCGCAGTCCAGCTCCCCGAATGAGATTCATCAAGACAGTCTCCGCCTGATCATCACCGTGATGACCGACAGCAATCCGACTGGCTCCCACCTCATCTGCCAACTCTTCGTAAAGCTGGTAGCGGGCAATGCGCCCCGCCTCTTCTTCACTTCGGCCCGTCTGCCGAGCGATCTCCGGAATATTCAACTCTTTCACATATACGGGAATCCCCAGTTTGGCCCCCAGGACTTCCACCAACTGAGCATCGGCTGCAGCATCTTCACCCCGAATCCCGTGGTTCAAATGGGCAATATACAGCTTGAGATTCCAGGAATCTCGTAACCGCCAAAGAACATGCAAAAGTGCCGTCGAGTCAATTCCACCGGAGACTCCTACGACGACACTTACTCCTGGCTGCAGCATGTTGTGCTTCTTGATGGTTGCTAGTACATCAGGGAGAATGTCGAACTTGGGATCCAAGACTGCCCCATCCATGGCCTGCCCTCACCAATCGTCCCGTGCCCCGTTAGTCTTAACATAACTGGTTCCTTTTATTCCATTCCTCGGCAAACCATGGATTTCCTTCCCGCTTTTTCCCCGCACCCTTTCACAGCTTCATTTGTTTGTCAGGCTAAACGACGGTCATATACAGGGATTTCATTAATACCGCTTTCTTCTATAATATCGACTTCGCCGACGCTGGTTCTCTTGCGCAGCACAACTCCAACCACCGTCATATCATCTTTAATCTCGCCGCCATTCACTGCTTGGGCTTCTTCTAAGATCAGATTGAGAATTGTCTTGAGGTCTCTATTGGGAGCCCGGCGGATAACCCGATGGAGCCACTCTTCATTGAGACCGGAATACCCGTTCATGACTCCGTCGGTCATCATGAGTAGGATATCCCCATGGCGCCAAGCCAGAACTTGCGGCTCCATCTCTACAGTGTTCAGGATGCCGATGGGCAGCGTATTGGAGCGGACCACATCAATACCGCTGCCCCTCACGATGAAGCTGGGGGCTGCGCCGATCTTGATAAACTCCAGCTCTCCTGTGTAGAGATCGGCAATGGCCAGGTCAACAGTAGCAAAGGTCTCATCGGTAGAGCGCAGGAGTAGGATAGAGTTTACAGTCCGGACCGCGAACTCCCGGTCAAAGCCGGCTTGCATCAGCTGTTTCAACATGGTGATGGTGGCTGTGCTCTCCATGGCAGCCCTGGGACCATACCCCATTCCGTCACTGAGCACGATGGCTAACTTGCCATCCCGCAGCCAAACCTGAGAGTGGGTATCCCCGGAGATGAGGCTTCCGTCCTTAGCCGCCCGCACTGCTTCGATCTGGACATTGTAGACCCGCTCAGGCAGCAGGACAAACTGACAGCGAGCCCGCGGCAGCGTATCATAACACTCTCTGGTCCAGACGGAATAGTCCTGGCCCAATACTTGGGAGACTACCTCTGCTACCCTCTCCCGGCAGGCCTGCACACCGCCGCAGTGCTGCATCCGCACGTGGATTTCCGGCTTTCCTCCCGGAGTTCTGATCACCCGCAATGATTCAACCGGCACGCGGGCGCGACTCAAAGCCCCTTTCAGCCGTACCTCACATTCTTCGTCGAACTCCACTTCCAGCTCCATCTGGGAGGCAAAGGAGCGCATGATTTGCGAAAGCCCCTCCAATTGATTGGTGACTATCTCGTGGCTTTCCTGCAGCAGCGTCTGCCAAAA
>JAAZHE010000174.1 GCA_012510855.1 Bacillota bacterium
CTTCATGAAATAAAGTCAGCCAAGCTCTTGGTATTGAGAGAGAGGTAACTGCATTGGCAAATTGTAATCAGCAATCTATAGAGGTCAATACAAAGGACTATGTAGTCCAGGCAACCGCCGCCAACGGCCAAGTGCGAGCCTTAGCCACGGTTGTTACTGGAATCGTGGACGAAATAGCTCGAAGGCATCAGATGTGGCCAGTAGCCACTGCCGCTTTAGGCAGGACTATGGCTGCTGCTGCCATGCTTGGCGCTATGCAGAAGGGCACGGAAAAGGTGACTGTCCAGATTATAGGTGACGGCCCTCTGGAGCAGATAACAGCTGATGCCGACGGAGAAGGCAACGTGCGGGGATATGTTCAGAACCCCCATGTGGATCTACCGTTGACGGAACAGGGAAAGCTGAATGTAAGCGCCGCTGTCGGCAAAGGACATCTTTGGGTGATCCGGGATCTCGGCTTAGGAGAGCCGTATCGGGGCGGTGTGCCTCTGGTCAGCGGCGAGATCGCCGAGGACTTTGCCAGTTATTTTGCCCAATCGGAGCAGACTCCCTCAGCCGTTGCCTTAGGGGTATTGGTGGGAGTCGATGGTGGGGTAAAGGCTGCCGGCGGTTTGATTCTGCAGCTCCTTCCGGACGCCAGCGAAGGCCTTGCCATCATTCTAGAGCACATGGTCAGGGATTTGCCCTCCATCAGCAGCCTGATTGATACCGGCAGCACGCCGGAGGATATTGTTGAGCGGGCCATCGGCGATCTGCAGCCAAAGTATCTCCACAGGCTTCCACTGTGTTTCCGCTGCACATGTTCACGGGAGCGGTGTGAGTCAGCACTTATTGCCCTTGGGGCAGAGGAGTTGGAGGGTCTCATTCGGGAACAAGGGAAAGCCGAACTCACCTGCCGCTTCTGCCAGGAGCAATACCTGTTTGACAAGGAAGAGTTGAAAAACATCCAAGAGCGAATAGCTGAGGCTGAAAGCAGACTGTCTCAGGAAAAGTAGTCTAGGACTTTGCTCTCGTTTTGCGGCTAAGACGGCTTCCTCAGGGCACCTAGGTCCATCGAGGCACATATAGTGAACTAACATCCCAACAAAGATGTAAATCAGTGGATGGAGGTGAAACTATGTACCGAGTGGGTTATGACAGCCCCCAGGCCCTGGCAGCCGCTTTCTATCCCGAGATGGCATGTGAAAGGTACGGCCTGCTGCGGGAGATCAACAACAAGTTGGATAATATGCAGCAGACCCTTGACAGAGTCTATCAGTGCACCTGCTGCCGCAGATGCCGGTAGTAGTCACAGCGTGAACCAAAGGCCAAATCACCAGCCATGCCTCCTTAAAGGAGGCCTGTGATGAACCGCGGCAGTTTCCCCATGCAGTGCCGGTGGCTAATACCCTTGGTACTAGGCACAAGTCTCATCTGGGGCGGCTGCAATCTCAAGCAACCTTTTGAGGTTCAGGGGACCTTTAGCCTAAGGGACGCTGAGGTAAAACAAATCGACACTATACAAGACACTCTGTATAGTGTCGATTTAATCGAAGCAGATATCGCAGTACTGCTGTCCCGCTGCCAACCAGGTGAGATGATAACAGTGCCGTATCACGTTGTGGATTTTGCCCAGGAAGGCGACATCCTCAGAGCCACCGGCGATCCCTCTCGACCTTACGAACTGGACCAAGAAACAACCCGCAGGGTCCGAAGGAACGTCGCCAGCCTCCTAGAGAGACTAACTGGCGAACACTGAAAAGCTGCATAGCGTATTTCCGTTGCGAATCAAGGAAACCTTAGCGAGATATATGGCCGCAGAAGGCTCAGAGTGTATCGGCCTTCTGCGGTTCACATATATAAAAGACCTTCAGCTCAAGTCAGAGAGCCGCCCTTGGTCAGTTGGAACTCGCTTCTCCATTGGAGCAAGCCCGGCAGTAGCCGTAGAGGATCAGGTTAAAGTCACACACCTCATGGCCGCCGTTTTCTTTCACATACTGGGACATTCTCTCCAGAATATACTTGCCGTCATAGTCGATATCTACCACTTGACCGCAGGCCCTGCAGGCCAGATGGATATGGGGTGCAGGATTAGCATCATAGCGGCATATACCTTCTCCGGTATCAAGACGGCGCACAAGACCCAATTCTTCAAAGGTCTGCAGGGTCTTGTAAACTGTGTTCAAACTCAGACTGGGGAACTCAGAGTGGAGCTTTTCATACACCCGCTCGGCACAGGGATGGGCCTTGGTCTGAGCCAGGATCATATAGATAGCAACCCGCTGAGGAGTTGCCCTAAAGCCTGCTTCACGTAATCGCTTAGTTATGGTTACATACACGAAGACATCACTCCCGAACACCACGATAATACTAACAAGAAACTAAGAGGGCTACTCACTAGTTCCTTGGGTAAGTTTTCTCAAAAGATTAGCCACCCGCTGTCGGGCTGCGGCCTCTGCATCTTCGTCCTGGCTCAAGCCGAACTTGATCTTGCTCCCCTCCCGAACCCCGGAAGGAAGGAGAGCCACCGGCCAGTCAACGGCAATCTCCTGCTCCCCCACGGGCAGCAGCAATACTGCATACTCACCTTCAATTCGGTCAACGGTAGCTACGAGCTTTACCACTGACATTGCTCCACTCCCTCAGCCTTTGCTCTTTCGGACCCGCAATACTCTCTTAGTCATCACTGACGACCCGATGCGAGCAGCCATCACTGACCACAATAATGGTACCCACCAAATCTGTCTGGAAAACCCGGCTGTCCACTGCTTGCAGAGCGGCCAGCGTCTCAGGATGGGGATGGCCGTATTGGTTGTCCGCACCGGCCGAGATTACTGCTATATCCGGCCGCACTGCCTCCAAGAAGGCTGGAGTACTGCTGGTGCGGCTCCCATGATGAGCTACTTTCAGAATATTCGCCCTAATAAGGCGATTTCCTTCCAAGATCCGTTCTTCGGCTTCAGCCTCAATGTCTCCAGTGAGAAGCACCACGGTCTCGCCGTATGCCAAGGCCAGCACCACTGAGTTGCTATTAAGTCCCTTCAAAAAGGGTTCTTGAGGATTTAGAACTAGTACTTCATCCAGACCCGGTATGTTAAGCTTATCCCCCGCCCTAGCCAAGCGAAAGGGAATCTCCTTTTGGTCGATCAAGATCAGCAAGTTTTCATAAGTACGGCTGGTGTGGATTTGGCCATCGGCCAATACTTGTTCCACGGGAAAAGCCTCGAGAACGGGTATTAGTCCACCGATATGGTCAAAATGGGGGTGGGTAATCACCACCATGTCCAATGCTTTGATCCCCAGACTCTGCAGATAAGGCACAACCACCTTCGTCCCTGCCCGGGTATCCCCGGCATCCACCAGGATATTGGCTCCGGCAGGAGTCTGAATCAGAATAGAATCACCCTGGCCAACATCCAGGAAATGAACAATGAGCTCATCTGCTTGAGCCCAAGTGCCGGCAACCAAAAGCACTGCGGCAACCAGCAGCAACAATCTGCCAAACCTGGTCCAATTCCTTTTTCTATACATGATACGGCCTCCTTGCTCTTTGGGAGACTTTGCTGTTTGAGGCCGTTAATCCTGCTAATTAGCAAACCCGCTCGGAGGTTAGGAGCCTACGAAAATCTCGGTTAGAAGTCTTTCCGCCAAACGATCCAGGCCAGCAAAATCTATGTTGGGTTCGTAGTACTTCTCCAACTCCCGATGGCCTTCCCTTGCCCTGCTGAGCAAGGATATGGCGGTTTCCAACAGCAGGTGGAAGGTCCGGTGGTCAATGGCCAGTTCTTCTTGCAGGTTGGTAAGCTGGTCGGGGTCTAGACCCCGATCAAGATCAATGACGGGATTTTGGCCATTAATCGGGAGGGGAAACAATTCGGTCCTGGTGGCCACCAAGACATCTAGTTTTGGAATAAGGACATGCTGCAGCCTTACGGGATCTACAGGATTGTGATAAACCTCGACTTCATAACCCCGTTCGGCAGCTGCATCTGCCAATTTCGCCAACAGAGTGGATTTGCCTGTTCCCGGTTGTCCTTCGATGATCACCGTACGGGCATTTGCCTCCAGCAGTGAATCCACATGGGTCACAGGTCCCTCGGGAGTCAGGGCCGAGATAAATAAATGCCGCTGTCGGCCGGGTCTACCTGCAACTGGTACACCGCCGAGAATCTCTTTACACAAACGATCCGACTCTTGATTAACCCAGCCCCAATCCTGCATTCCCTTGTTTTTCTCTTCGAGATTCTCGTAAATCCGCCGGGCTGCCCGCAGGTAGCGATAGGCGCTCTGGTAGCGGCGGCTGCCTTTGATGCTAGCGGCCTTAATTGCCTCAGCATGCTGCCGTAGGCCTGCGGCATTCAGACATTCACCCAAATTGATGATTTCATCTACTACACCGGGGAACTTGGGATCATACATATGAGGCTTGGTGCCGTCGAGCAAAGCTGTACCTACCTGAGGGATTACAAGTCCATCCAAGGATCCAGGGTCAGATGAGCAGTGGTGAAATTCTACGTCAAAGCCCCTGGCAATAGCTTCATCACTTATTCTCCGCATCAATGTGGACTTGCCGGTTCCCGGTCCGCCCTTGACCACATAGACCCGCTTGATTTCTGGGCCAGCAATATAGTCAAAGAAAGAATAAAAGCCCCGGCCGGTATTGCTGGCTGGAAAGACCCGTTTGACTCGCCCACCTTGATTCATCTCTACAATTCCTCCCGTACCTTTGGCTGTGTTGGACTAAGACGCGGTTTTCAGTAATCTTATCCTATGTCTCCTCCAGGAGAATGTTGCAAAAAGAAAAGGACGGCTGCATCCGCCCTTTTCAAGTAAACTGCCAAGTTGTTCCCGTCTGCTGAACCCACAGCCTTCTTAGGCTTCGCCATTGAGGTACTGGTCTAATTTGGCTGCGATGACCTGTTTGGGAGCTGCGCCTACAATCTTATCCACCGGCTCGCCATCTTTGAATATCATCAGAGTGGGTATGCTCATAATACCGTATTGTATAGCCGTCTGCTGATTCTCATCCACATTGAGCTTGGCGATGGTTGCTTTTCCCGCATATTCTCTTGCTAAGTCCTCCACAATGGGGCCCACCATGCGGCAGGGGCCGCACCAGGGTGCCCAGAAATCTACCAGGACTACACCGGGCTGCTCTAAGACACTGGTCTTAAAGGTAGCATCAGATAGCTGCTGAACCACAATCTCAACCTCCTTGCATAGACTGGCTCTCGCCGACTGCAAATACCGCCGACCCTCGGTGCCATTATCTCACTTAGTCTTACTATCCTCATTTGTCGTCTATTTCGGTTATATTATACCCTTGGTTCGCCTCTACTGTCAATAGCGAACAGATCGCATTGGCGCACATTTCGTTTTGTCTCCCCGGGGCTGCCCGGTTATTGTTTACCTTCGACTCCCATTTGATGCAGAGCTTGTCCGGTCTGAATCCCTTCTTGCGGGAGGAGCTTCAAGGCACACCAGCTCCCCAACAAGCCGATTACACCGGTTGACACAAACCCTCCGGTAAGGCCCGATACATCACTTATTATACCCGCGATGATCGGCCCGCCAAACATACCGAGGGAGTAGATAGCTTGGAAAAAGCCCATTGCCGTAGCTCTTTTCTCCTGCGAGACAGTCTGGATGCTCATCCCCATTACGGCAGGAAAGACGATGCCCCGGCCTAAGCTCCCAATCGCCTGAGTGATATACAAAAGCGGAAGGGTTTGCACAAAGGGCACTGCCCCAGCAGCCAAAGCCCCTAAGACAAAGCCGATAACCACTACCCGCTTTCTGCCTAGCCTAGAGACAATTCCCCAGCTGTTGGCCAGGGCACCCACCGCCATCGGCAGAGTTGACCAAAAGGTCAACAGGCTGAGCTCCGGAGGAGATGCACCCAGCCTCTCTGCGTATATCGGTGTAAATCCGTGCATGGTGGCAAAGGTCATGTACTGAACCAGAACCGCAAGGCCGGATACGATCAAGAGTTCCCTTTCCCGGCCGACTGCAAGCAACTGCGATACTTTAACCCGCTTTTCCTTGACCTGCTGGGTTTCCCGCAGTCTGAAGCTGAGCATCATCCCCGCCAAACCACAAACTGCTCCCAGGATGAAGGGAGCCTGCCACCCGTAAAACTCGGCTATGTATCCACCGCTAAAGGTAGCCAGCAACTGGCCCAGACTGCTGTAAAACATGGCCAAGCCCATGGCCTTAGGCGCGTCTTCACTGGGAAAAGAACTTGAGAAAAGGACAGTAAAGGCTACCCAAGTGGCAGCTGCAGCGCCGGCCAAGGATCTTCCCACAAGCATGGTCCCTACACTGGGCCACAGCCCCATCAAGAGGCCGGAGATCAAGGCCAACACCATCCCGAGGACAATAAATCCTTTCCTCCTCCCGATGCCGTCTGACCAAAGGCCCAAGGGAATGCGAAGGAGCAGCTGTACCAATCCATAGGAGCCCACAACTAACCCCACCATCTTGAGAGAAGCCCCTAGGTGGGCAACATAGCTGGGTAGAATTGGCACGTAAACATACAGGGCAAACCAAAAGATGGTAATAACTAAGCCGAATAAAGCCATAGTCTTTTCCATGCCTCCTTCCTGTCTCATGTAGAATATTAACTTCCGGTAGGACTTTACCTGCCCAGTGTAACTTTTTATCCAATGAGGAGGATGTTTCCATTGTCTCGGGAAGTATATGAAATATGTATAAGCTACGTATAAAATTTGTCCACAGAGTTATCCACAGCTGTTGATAACTTTTCATTCAATTCACAGTAAGGAGCACTGTAATGCGCTTGGAGATCCGGGGTGTAGAAAAACTCAGCTGGAGAGAAAGACAGGTGGTAGCTCTAAAAGAATCGGGCCATTCCACTGAAGCTATAGCCCAGCGGCTGGGAATCAGCGAAGGCACCATCGCTACTTTGTATAACCGGGCCCGCAAGAAAGGCTATGAGGTTGTGCTGATTATTGACGGAGATCCCCTGGGAATTGGAGGGGATGTGGACCTAGACCAGGATTTGGAATAACGGTCAGCTGATTCACCCCATCGACAGCCCTTGACAGAATGGGGTTTCTAGACGTACACTTAAATCAAAAGCATATAATATACGAGTAAGTCTTCGGGGCTAGGTGAGAAGGGTAAACCTTCAATTCCTGACCGGCGGTGAGCCCAATAGGGTAAGCCCGCGAGCCGTAATGGCTGATCCGGTGAAATTCCGGAGCCGACAGTATAGTCTGGATGGGAGAAGACGCACAGACATGTGGGTGTATTTGCGGCCTCGGAGATTCTTTCCGAGGCCTTATCTATGTCTGCCCTTGCCCCTGAAGGCCAAAACAAGAAAGGTGAGGGATCATGAACAACGTAAGGCGAATGACTATCTTGGCACTCTTATCTGCAATTAGTTTTCTCTTGATGTTTGCACTGGAGTTCCCCCTGCCCGGCTTTCCACCGTACCTCAAGTATGATCCATCAGATGTTTGCGGCCTCTTGGCAGCTTTCTCCTTTGGACCGGCTGCCGGATTTTTGGTGGAGCTGATCAAAAGCATCCTGTTTTTCCTCTCAGGCAAATCGGCGGACGGCATCGTGGGAGCAACGGCGGCCCTGGTGGCCGGCGGTACTTTGGTGGTAGCTGCGGGCAAGACCTATGCCCTGGGCAAACGTCCCCTAGTCTTGTCCCTCTTGGTGGGCACTGTCTCCATGACCGTTCTGATGGTAACTGCCAACTATTTCATCTTTTTGCCTCTATGGGGGCTTCCCACCCATCAGATTACAATGCCTTTGGTCATATCTATGACCGGGTTTAACTTGGTTAAGGGAATCATTACATCAATCTTGACTATGATTATCTACCAGAGTCTGAGGACCAAGATAGGTCTAAAGGGCGCAGAAACCCGGGCATAAGACGGGCAAAACTAAAGGGCGGGTACTAGTTCCACGAAAGTAGTACCCGCCCGTGTTTTATCGGCACCTAGACTTCTCTGGCTACCGCTTAATTAACCTCCCGGCGCCGGCAAAACTCTCGTTCCAATAGTCACCGCCGATGCGGACTGTGGTGAGTACCACTTTCCCTCTTCCCTGGGAGGCAGTCACTATCTGCACGAGATCTCCTCGCCGGCCGGCATATAGGGCAACACCGTTGATGCTCCTGCCCGAGCTGCGGAAAAAGACCAAATCGCCGGGCCGCAGCTCATCGATGGTTAATGGGCGAACATTCCATAAGTACAGGGTTTCGCTGCTGGCATCCTTGACCCTAACCTCCCGGGAACCAGCCATGGAAATCAGCTCCAACTCAGGATACACAGCTCTATATGCATTGATCACCAAGCCTGAAGCATCAATACCTGCGGCAATCCCCGGTTCTGCACCCTGCTCCAGTTTAGCTAGATATTCAGAGACTGTATCTTGGCCACCGTAGAGATACGCAACTCCCTGATGCAGCTCTCCCTCAAGCCAATACTCTACTGTCGCGTATTCCATAGCCTTTGCCAAAGCCTCCTCTGCTTCGGCATCGGAAAAGGCCATTGCCGCCGCTGGCCATAGCGTCAGACATCCAATACTCAAGAGTAATACTGTCAGAACCCATAAACTACCCTTTCTACATCCAATCAGGCTTGTCCTCATCTTCCCTCTCTCCCTCCAATAGGCGAAGTCGGTCTTATGAGTAGTTTCCCTGCTTACCCCAGTTATTCCTTTCCGCCATTGCACTACGAAGAGAGCGCTTCCATCCCCTTCAATAGAAGCGCTCACTCTTCGGGCAGATGCCTAAGGACCGAATTCACTGGCTCAGAGGCTAGTCGAAAAGGAAGATGATGATCAATACTATGATAATGATCCAAATGATTGGGAAGTCAAACCCATCTCTGCGGCGGCGTCTACCCATAACCATAACCCCTTTCTCAAGTTATTGCCATGCGGGTCCTAACCTTTCCGCGGCTGATACCCGCTGCCCAGTGGCGTACTACAATATATACGTCAACGACCAGCCGCCGCAACGGGAGGCCAATCCCAATTGACCAGAGAGCCTTCCCTAAAACAAGAACCCCCCATTCCCGAATTGGGGAGTTCAACAATACAGCAGTCCATCCCTGAACACTCTTGCTACCGGCCGCTGCAGTAGGTCTTGTAAGCCTCGCTAAAAAGGTGTAGATGCAGTTCCTCATCCATGATGATGCGGGCCAAGATTTCTTTAATGTATCGATCATCAATTAGCTCCATGTGGCGCCGATAGGTTTCAATGGCAATCTGTTCCGCCTGAATATCGCTCTTGAGCTGTTCACAGGGACAACCCGTCAGGTACGGAACATAACTGGCGTTCCAAAACAATCCTTGACCATCCATATACATGGGCGGCTGACCGAGGAGATTGATCAGTTCTGCCAAGATTTCCAGATGATGCATCTCCACAATGGCTACGTCCTCCAGCATTTGGGCAACATCAGCCAATTCTTGGGGCATATCAAAGTGGTGGAAGAGGTATTGATTGATGGCGGTCATCTCACTAACCATCCCGGCATAGTCGTCCAATAAAAGCCGGGCATATTCCGGATTGGGACATTCAACCTGGATAGAGGGATACGGGTCGGGAATAGTAGGAATGGTCAAGGTGCGTCCACCAGCTGTTTCCCTTCTCCGCCGGCCTCTGTGATTCTTCCCTCTTTCCTGGCGGCTGCAAAGAAGCGATTCGAAATAGTTCAAATGCCGCATTTCATCCCGGGCAATGTCTTCGATGGAGTTAGCCATGGCCCGACAGGGAGCAATTTCCGCCATCCGCCGGTAAAAACCGACCGCATCAGCCTCATCCTGGGCTGCCTCAGAGACCATTTCCCAGAACCTTTCACGCACAGGAATCACCTCCACCCCATTGTATTCCTGCGCATAGGAAAATGGTCCTAACTCCGTGGAAAAATCCCAAGCTTTTGGTTTAAATCACTTTCCCAGGATTGAGGATATGCTTGGGATCAAAAACCTCCTTGATCTGCCGCTGGAGGGCAATTAGAGTATCCCCCAGTTCCCTGAGCAAGTACGGACGTTTGGCAATGCCGATGCCGTGTTCGCCCGAAACCTGGCCTCCCAGTTCACTACCCTTGGCATAGAGCCGATCCATAATCTCTTCCATCTTGGCTTTCCACACGTCTTTATCCATCCCATCCCGGAGGATATACACATGCATATTGCCATCACCGGCATGGCCGAAGCTGCGGATTCTGACGCCGTATTCCCTCTCCAACTCCTTGGTGTACCTGATAAAGACAGCTATTTTATCCCTGGGAACAACCACGTCTACCTCATCCATCTCGCTTTCGGCCTTGAGTGCCTCGAGAAAAGCGCCCCGGGCATCCCACAGGCCGTCTTGGCGTTCAGGAGTATCGGCGATGAGTACATCCTCTGCCCCCGACTCCAAGCAGATGTCCCCAGCTATCTCATAGATTTCCTCCAATGCAGATAGGCTATTGCCGTCAAA
The DNA here is from genome assembly GCA_012510855.1 of Bacillota bacterium. GTDB lineage: Bacteria > Bacillota > Limnochordia > DTU087 > DTU087 > DTU087. The sequence continues at coordinate 10,445 of JAAZHE010000174.1, forward strand.
ACGAAGCAAGAGATAGGCTGGGGCTGTCTTGTGGGGAAATGCCTTGCCTAGATATTTCTCGGCACTGAGGATCACATCCCGCTCCATAAACTCAACAGCCTGGGGGATAATCCGGCTTCTAATGATCTTGGGAACAGTCTCAATGGCTTGTTCCAAAGAAGGGAAAGGCACCAACAATGTTAAGACCTTGCGGGGAAGGGGCAAAAGCTTGACTATAATCTTGGTAATAATCCCTAAGGTTCCTTCTGAGCCGATTATAAGGTGGAGCATACTATAGCCCGATGAGTTCTTGGCAACTTTGCCGCCCAGCTGAATTATGTCTCCATTGGGTAGAACTACCTCCAAACCAGTTACATGATCCCTCGTAACACCGTATTTCACTGCCCGCATACCACCGGCATTGGTAGCCACATTGCCCCCGATGGTAGCGCTTTTCTCCCCTGGATCCGGTGCATAAAGAAAGCCCATACTCTCCACACTCTCTTGAAAATCCAGCAGAATGACACCTGGTTCCACTGTGGCCATAAGATTATCTGTGTCGATTTCCAGGATCCGATTTAACCGGGCTGTAGATAATAGGATTCCTCCGTATATGGGTACACAGCCTCCGCAGAGGCCGGTACCGGATCCCCGAACGGTAACCGGGATATTCCGTTCATAGGCATGCCGCATAATGGCTGAAATGGCTTCTGCGCTGTCTGGTTCCACCACAACCTCGGGGAAAGCCCGGGTTTCACCTAACTCATCATGGGCGTAATCTTCAAGGATGGCGTCACCCACATAAATGTGCTCACTGCCGACAATACTCTTGAGATATGCGATGTCTGCATCAACCAGTTTGGAATAATGCATCAGCGCCTCCCCCCTTCTGCAAGGCTTCTATCAAAGCCGGAACAATCTCATACAAATCACCCACCAGTCCATAATGGGCCGTATCGAAGATGGGCGCATTGGGGTCGGTATTGATGGCAAAAATAACATCCGAACCCCGCATGCCGGCTACATGCTGAATGGCACCAGATATGCCGCAGGCGATATACAGCTTGGGCCGAACTGTTCTGCCGCTCATCCCTATCTGTTTGGTGTAATCAGCCCAGCCCTGTTCCACCAAAGGTCGCGTCACTCCGACAGCTCCTCCCAGGAGCCTGGCCAACTCTCCCAGAAGCTCCAATCCCTCGGGCTTGCCGATTCCCCTGCCGGCAGCGACGATGACTTCAGCATCAGTAATGGAACTAACCGCTTCGTAAGGCTTAAATCCCAGGATCTCGATCCCGGATTGCAGCAGACTCTCATCTACTGGGCAGCGGACAACTTCACCGTGGGGCGTGCTTACCCTCTCGGCCATGGGCATCACTTTGTATCTCACCGTTGCCATCTGGGGCCGATGGCGGGGAGTTATGATCTGAGCCATCACATCGCCGCCAAAGGCCGGTCTGGTCTGCACCAAGTCTCCATTGGACTTGACATCCAGCAAGGTGCAGTCGGCAGTGAGGCCTGTTCTGAGACGGGCAGCCACCCTTGGAGCCAAGGACCTGCCTACGGGGGTAGCACCCATCAGAATAATATTGGGCTTAATCTGGTTAACCAGATCCACCATGAGGGCAGTATATGGCTCAATGCGAAAGCGTTCCAAGGCGGGATGATCGTAAAGATAAACCCGATCTACGCCATAATACAAAAGATCAGCGGCTTCTGAATCAAGGTTGCTGCCGGCGAGGTACACAACTACTTCCTCACCCAGCTTTCCTGCCAGCTCCAACCCTTTGCCGATGAGTTCATAGGTTACCGGCTGAACCTTCCCCTGCCGCTGTTCAGCAAAGACCAGTACGCCCTTATACTGTTCCTTATCTACTGTGTCGACGGGCACCGACTTTTCCAGCCAAATGGCGTCAACCGGACAAGCCTTGATGCAGACACGGCAGAGGCGGCAGGAGTCAGTAAACTCGATGGCATTAGCCCGCATCTCAACTCCATTGAAGGGACAGGCTTCCACACACTGACCGCACAGTATGCAAAGTTCCTGATCTACCCGCATGCGGCTCATACAAACTTCAGCTCCTTCAGCTTATCATGGAACCGCCGGCCCAGCTCGTCCGGCGAGCCCTGCCAGATTTCCTTATCCCGCCCACGGGGCGGCGGGAAAATCCGCTCCACCTGGGTTGGAGAGCCGCTAAGGCCGAAATAAGCGGCATTAGCCCCGGCCAAGGCTTTGCTGTCCCATACGGTGATTGTCTTGTCCCGGGTAGCCTTTTTCAGCTTGTATGACGGCAACCGGGGTTCATTGACCTCCTTAGTGCACGTCAGAAGACACGGCAGCTTGATCCTGAGAGTCTCAATGCCGTCTCCCATATCTGTATCCACAATTATGCTGCCGCCAGCCAGCCCATGGATCTTGGTTACATAGGAAGCATGGGGCAAGCCCAAGAGTTCAGCGATGCCGGGTCCTACTTGGGCGGTATCGCCGTCGGTAGTCTGCATGCCGCAAAAGATTAGGTCAAAGGGCGGCAGACGGCGAATAGCTTCAGCAAGAGTATAAGACGTGGCTAGGGTATCAGCACCGGCAAATGCCCGGTCGGATAGTAAATAGCCGTCATCTGCCCCCAGTGTATAGGCTTCCCTAATAACCGCCATCGCCTGGGGCGGACCCATGGAAATTACGGTGACCGTTCCTCCATACTGCTCCTTTAACCTAACTGCCGCCTCTAGGGCATAGGCATCATACACATTTAGCTTGGATTCAACACCCTCCCGTTTTAAGACACCCTTTTCCTCATCGATTTCAACTTCAGTGCCCTCGGGAACCTGCTTTATGCAAACAATAAAATGCACCTCACCGCCCCCCACTTGTCCTATTCCTACTTCCCTAGCACTTCCCCGCCTGACTGGTACCATCCAGTGGGCGGCGGGTTCTGCTTGTATCGATTGTTTCGTCTTAATGGACCAAGATCCCTGCAGAAAGTCAACACAAACAAAGAGATCAAACACAAGTCCAAACATCTATTCATATGAGTATGTACTCAGCCTTTGAGGGCTCCGGCGGTAAGGCCTGAGATGAACTGGCGGGACATGGCTAAGTACAGTACCAAGAGGGGTACGCTGGCTATAACCATGCCTGCAAACAGCATCCCCCAATCAGTCATAAACTGGCCGAAGAAGATGGTCATCCCAAGGGGGATAGTCTTCAGGTGATCCGATTGGATGAAAAGCAGGGGGAAGAAGAAGTCATTCCACCAGGGAACAAAATTGACTATAGTCACAGTGGCAAGTCCCGGCCGCACTAAAGGCAGCATAATGCGGTAGAAAATCTGAAAGTCGCTGCAGCCGTCAATGCGGGCCGAGTATTCCAGATCTTTAGGGATGGTCTTGAAAAAGCCGGTCAGCAGAAAGACCGACATGGGCATGCCGCTGGCCGCGTAAGTTAGAATCAATGACCAGTGGGTATTGAGCAGCTTCAGGTCACGCATCAGTAAGAACAAGGGGAGAATCCCCAGGCGGATGGGAATCATAATCCCGGCCAAGAAAAACATATAACAGAAATTACTCAGCCGGAACTGATAGCGGCTCAGGGCATAGGCTGCTAGGGAAGAACACGTTAACACAAGTGCTGTTGAGATCAGAGTCACAGATATGCTGTTTAGAAAGTAAGTATTGAAATGGGCCCTTTGCCACACCTTACCAAAGGTTGCGAAGCTCCAAACCTTAGGAAGGCCGAAGGGATTCATGAATATCTCCCTGGTAGGTTTGAAAGCAGTAATGATCATCAGGAATATTGGATAAACAAATATAAAGGCTAGGACAATAAGAAGTAGATAGACGGCTCCTTCTACCAACCAGCGCTTGACTACCGTTGACCTTCTGTGCATGGTACACTCTCCCCATTTCATCTCTACATCATCAATACTCCACTTCGTTTTGCCGGGTCATACGGACCCCGAAATACGAGACAAAGGCTACGATGAGGAACATTAAGATAGCGATGGCCGAGGCTATTCCAATCTGGCCGGGTTCACCGCCGGTGGTGGAATCACCGAAAGCTGTCCGATAGAAGAAAGTCCCTAGAATATCGGTTGCATAGTAGGGGTTGCCGCTAGATCCCTGCATGACAAACACCAGCTCAAAGGTGTTGAAGATCCAGATAAAGGTCAGGATAGTAACCATACCTATGGTGGGCATCACCAGGGGAAGTGTTATGTACTGGAATACCTGCCAGCCGTTGGCCCCATCTACCCTGGCCGCCTCGTGGTACTCCTCAGATATTCCCTGCAGCCCGGCCTTAAAGACGAGGATGGGAAATCCCAGCCACCGCCAGGCATTGACCATAATCACTGTGTACAGAGCAGTCTCCGTCTGACCCAGCCAAGGCTGTGCCCAATGGCCCAAGCCCACAAGCTGCAGTGCTTTATTGAAGGCACCCCAAGTGGGGTTAAGGAGCAGAAGCCAAAGAAAGCCGACAATCACCATGGATAATGTATAAGGCAAGAAAAACAGTGTCTGCAGAAGGCCGTAGCCTCGCCGCTGCCTGGTAAAAAGCACAGCTAGGAATAGACCTAAGGTACTTTGCAATGCAAAGGTGATCAGGAAGAACACGGTGTTGTGCTTTAGGGCGTTGCAAAACCTGATATTATACGGCGCTTGGCGCAAGACAGTTCGGAAGTTGTCTAGACCGCAGTAAGCGCCCCGGACCAAACCTTCCCAGGAAAATAGACTGAAGCCCAGGGCCGAGGTCAGGGGATATACCATGAACACGGTATACAAAATGAGACCGGGAAGGAGGAAAAGGACATAGATGTTTTTCTGAAACCAACGGCTAACCAAGGGACTCACTCTCCTAAAAATCCGGTAGGAAACGTCTCAGTCAAGACCTTTCCTACCGGATACTGTCTCCTACCTCTGGAAAGGCTCGTACCAAGTCTCAAGTCCCGCCTGGATATTGGCAAGTGCTTCATCTACAGTGATCTCACCTGCAAACACTCCCTGCAACTCGTTCTGGAGCAGGGTCGACCCACTGGGCTGGCCGTAGCGGTAGGCTGTCAGCATCAAGTAGGGTGAAGAGCTCTCCTCCATCAAGGCCACCACTTCCGCCAAGAGTGCATCGTCAGGCTCTACTCCCGGGACCGCCGAGATCTGTTTGAGAGTATTGGTAAACATGGTGCCGTACTCTTGGCTTGCCAAGAAGCGAATGAACTCCAGGGCTGCTTCCGGGTGTTTAGTTGCAGCATTAATACCGTAGGAGCCGTCCACATACATGGTAATGTACTTGGACTGGTCAGCAGTCTCACCGGGCACTACAAATAGTCCGATCTCCAGATCAGGATTCATTTGGACGAGGGTACCGAGCTCGTAGATACCAGCCAAGAACATGGCCGCCATCTCTTGGGCGAACATCATCTGCATATCGGTATAGCCGACTCCCATATACTGGTCCGGCAAGTAGGGCCTGAGCGCCAGCATCTTCTCAATAGCTGCCTTGAAGCGGGGATCAGTAAAGGTCGTCTTGCCAGTTGTTACCTCCTCAAAAAAGGTATTGCCGCCGTAAAATGTAGGTGCTACTGCTCCGAAAAACGTCTCCAATGTCCAGCCTTCTTTACCGCCGTTGGCAAAGGGTATGTATCCTGCTTCCTTAACCTTGGCTGCCAGCTGCAGCAACTCATCCCAAGTGGAAGGCTCTTCTAGGCCCAGCTCCCTAAAGATAGCCTTGTTATAGAGCACTTGGACTGTCTGAACGGCGAAGGGCACACCGTAAACCCTGCCGTCAGCCCGGTTCGTTGCTCCCAAGAGCACATCCCCGCTGAAGTTGGCAAGCTCCGGCACCTTATCATCCAGAGGCATTAAATAGCCGGCCTGTGCCAAAGGCTCCATCCCGCCGTAAGCCCGCAAATGGATGATGTCAGGGCCTGAGCCTGCTTGCAGCGCTGTAGCTAGGATCGTGTTGTACTCGGTATTCCGATAGGCAACAAACTCAATATTGATGTCAGGATGCTTATCATTAAATGCTGCAATGAACTTGTTATATGCATCGACGTCTTCGGTTCTCCAACTCCAGAACGTCAAATTGACCTTCTCCGCCATGGCCGCCGGGGTCAGCATCAATCCCAGGCAGGCGATGACCGTCAAGATAACCAGGGTTTTCCTTGCCATCATCATCGACTCTCCTCCTCACCTTTTCAAAGCTGACCGTTGTGCTGAAAACCCCATAGCCCTGCTTTGTACTGCGCCATCACCCCCTGAATGTTGGCAATCACTGAGTGTTTTGACTACTATTTTCACCGCGCCTTTAGTTAATCCTTCTTACTTTCTTCATTTTTGTTAGAAGGTTTTTTTACTCCTGTGCCGAACCTTTCCCTATAATGTATCGACAATGCCTTGCAGGCATGGGATGTGCTAGTTTACACCCTTGACGTAAAGACAAGAATGCGGGAAAGCGGTGATGGACATGAAGGGTGTCTTCGAACAAAGCAGCTGCCTGATCAGGCTCCGAGGGCTTCTACCCAATCTTAGGCCTTCTGAGCAAAAGATCGCATCATATATACTCTCCCATCCGGAAAAGGTGGTTTATCTGTCCATTACCGAACTGAGCCAGATCGTCGGGGTCAGCGATGCAGCCATCGTCAAGTTCGCCCAGCGGATCGGGTATAGGGGATATCAAGACCTTAAGATCAATTTGGCCCAGGAACTGCCCCAGACCAGCGAACCGGTGTATGGAGAGATCGAGCTTGATGACAGCATCGGCCAGGTTAAAGACAAACTGTTCCACGCCAATATCGCAGCTTTGCAGGACACGCAAGGAATTCTTGATGATCAAGCCCTGGAATCTGCCATAGATGCAATCCTCGGTGCCCAACGGATCGATTTCTACGGTCTGGGAGCTTCAGGTATTGTTGCCCAAGATGCACAGCACAAATTTCTCCGCATCGGCTTCAACAGCAACGCCTATATAGACACCCATATGCAGGCCTCCATGGCAGCGCTCTTGAAAGAGGGCGATGTGGCGGTAGGGATTTCCCATTCCGGCCAGACCAAAGATATTGTATCGGCCATGGCAATTGCCAACGCCGCCGGAGCTACCACCATATGTATCACCAACTACCCGGCCTCCCAAATAGCCCAAGAAGCCAAGATCAAGCTGTTCACTTCCTCCCGTGAAACCACCCTAAGGAGCGGTGCCATTGCGTCCCGCATTGCGCAGTTGAGTGTGATTGATGTTCTGTATATAGGGGTAGTATTGAGAAAATACCAAGCCGCCATGGACTGCTTGGAAAAGACGAGAAAGGCCGTAGCAGACAAGCGCTTTTAAATTAAAGCCACGGGAAAGGGGACCCACCAGTGAAAGACTTTGGAAAATACCGCTGCAGTAGGGAGCCACTTGCCAATGACAGCAGGTTGACAACAGAAGCCCGCAATGAAGATTCTCTCCACCTGGACACTATGACAACCCAGGAAATCCTGACTTTGATTAACGCCGAAGACCACAAGGTTGCCCCAGCTGTAGCCGCAGCTATTCCCCAAATCGCAAAGGCGGTAGACCTTATTACCGGCCGTTTAAAGGCGGGGGGACGCCTCTTCTACGTTGGAGCCGGTACCAGCGGCCGTCTCGGTATACTAGACGTAGCAGAAGTCAGGCCCACCTTCGGCATCGGATTGGAGACTGTAGAAGCGATTATAGCAGGCGGGACCAGGGCTATTACCCAAGCAGTTGAAGAGGCTGAAGACGATTTTGACCAAGGCGGTGAGGAACTCAGGCTCCGGGAAGTAAATGAGAACGATGTGGTGGTGGGCATTGCCGCCAGCGGAAGCACGCCCTTTGTCCTGGGGGCTTTGGTCGCTGCCCGGGAGGCAGGAGCTGCCACCATCGGCATAGCTTGCAACCACAACAGCCGCCTTCGGGAGTACAGCGATGTGACCATTGAAGTTGTAGTCGGTCCAGAGGTTCTCACAGGTTCTACCCGCATGAAAGCCGGCACTGCACAAAAAATGGTCCTCAATATGATCAGCACTGCCACTATGGTCAACCTCGGTCAAGTTTATGAAAACCTGATGGTGGGCATGCATATTACCAACACCAAGTTGGTCCAGCGGGCTATCCGGATAGTATCAGCCGCGGCCGGGGTATCCAACGATGAGGCCGTTGCTTTGCTGGAGGCCTCTGGAAAGGATATTAAGACAGCCATTGTCATGGGCAAATTAAGGGTAGATGCAGCAGCTGCTCGGGAGCTCTTGGAGAAAGCTGAAGGCTATGTCCGCAGGGCTATTGCCCTAGGTCTAAATAACAGAGATTAGTTCAACTAAAACTAAGGGTGAGCATATGAAATACATACTGGGTATCGATGGCGGCGGATCCAAGACAACGGCGATTCTCGCAGACGAAAGGGGAATAGTATTGAGCGAAGGTCGGGGCGGAGCCAGCAACTACCAGACCATTGGTCTGGAAAGTGCCGGCCAGGCCATTAAGTCGGCAATTACCGCTGCCATTGAGAAGGCTGGTAAAGACTTCTCTGTATCACTAGACGACCTGGATGACAGACTAGTCGTTGTCGCTGGTTTAGCCGGGGCCGACCGCCCCTTGGATCGGGAACGCCTTGCACCCGTCGTTTGGACTCAGCTGCCGGTAAGGCCGCTACAGCTGCGTATAGAACATGATGCCCGGGTCGGCCTCGCGGCTGGTACAGGAGACAAGCCGGGAATTATCCTCATTGCCGGTACCGGCTCCATCGCCTTCGGCATGGACAATACCGGCCGCCAGGTTCGGGCTGGAGGCTGGGGCCCCATCCTCGGCGATGAAGGCAGCGGCTACTCTATCGGCAGAGCCGCGCTGATCGCCATCCTGTGGGAATATGACGGCCGGGGAAAACCTACCTCCCTGACCAAGAGAATAATGTCCCACCTAGGGGTCACCGGTCCTGATGAAATGGTGTCCCTGGTCTACCAAGGACCTCTGCAAAGATCTGAAATAGCGAAGCTGGCGGAAATCGTATTAGAAGAGGCTGCTCTTGGTGATGAGGTCAGCCAATACCTGATCACTGATGCTGCTGAACAGCTAGTTAGAATGATCACCACAGTCTTTGGTAAACTTGAGTGGCACCAACAATCGATACCTGCTGCTGGTATTGGAGGGCTGCTTCAGCCTGGTAACCTGCTGTGGACATCCATTGTCGAGATGTTAAACCGTTCCCACCCCCAAATCCATTTCATTCCGCCAATGCTGCCTCCCGAGCTGGGTGCCGTCTTGTTGGGAAGGAAGTTTATGGATACGGAGGTTCCCTATGAAGAGTTTCTCCTAAACCTTACTTCCTACACAAGAAAAACCTCCTGAGCCTTAATATTGTCGAAATTCTTCACAACAAGGTGCCTAGCTACAGGGCGAAATATCATGCCTTGCCTCGAGGTAACCTCCCGCTGTGCTGACCGATTCTGCCAACAGTCAAAAACGGCTAATTCCGCCCAAGGCGAACATCGACTCCACCTTCCTGCGGAAGTAGAATGTCAATGACTAGAAGCACCCTGAGTGCTACTTTACCGCAGATGAAGGTGGTATCCATGGGCCTAAGAGTCGGGCTCACGTATAATCTCAAGACTGACTGTCCTCCGGAAATGAGAACAAGTGAAGATGCTGGAGCAGAGTATGAGTCTCAAGAAACAGTCGAAGACATTGCTCAGGCTTTGGAAGAGCTGGGGCACCAAGTGATCCTACTGCCGTACAATGAAATGCTGCCGAGGCAGCTGGCAGAGGTAAGAGTTGACATCGTATTCAACATTGCAGAAGGCTGGTTTGGCCGTAACCGAGAATCGTTGGTGCCAGCATTGCTGGAGTTCTACAACGTGCCTTACACAGGATCAGATCCCCTGACCCTCGGCCTAACCTTAGACAAAGCCCTCTGCAAACAAGTCGTCAATGCTGCCGGCGTCCCAACTGCTGATGGCATTGTAGTTACCAATCCTGTCGATGACAGGCTGGCGCAGCTGGAGTATCCGGTGTTTATCAAGCCAAATGCTGAAGGTTCCAGCAAGGGGGTCCGCAGCTGGTCCAAGGCCGATGACCCCCTGGAACTAAGGGAAAAACTGACTTGGGTTCTGGAGACCTATCGGCAGCCGGTCTTAGTAGAAGAGTTCTTACCCGGCCGGGAGTTCACAGTGGCCCTCATCGGCAACGGGACCCCTCGAGTCTTGCCGGTAATGGAGGTTCTACCTGGGGACCAATGTCCACAGGATGCTGGTTTTATATATTCCTTTGAAGTTAAGAGCGGTAACCTTGAGCGGTTCTCCTGTCCAGCTGCTGTTGACTCCCAGTTGCTGGAGAAAATCCAGGAGATGGCCCTGCAGGTTTTCACAGCAGTGGGATGCCGAGATATTGGCAGAATTGATATTCGCCTGGACAGGGAAGGTAATCCCCGGTTCCTCGAGATTAACCCTCTCCCGGGTCTTTCCCGTGTAAGCTTGCTGCCGCTCCAGGCGCAGGCTGCAGGCATGAGTTTTGCCGAACTCATCGAGGCAATACTCTCTGCCGCCATCAGCCGTTATTCCCATTTGAACAGCGGGTTCTTCTTGAAGGAGGCGGCCTTCAGCTAACATGGAACCAATTGATGATTGGCAATGGCAGATGGCCAATAGGATCACTGATGTCGCTGCTCTACGCAAATATGTAGAGATAAGCGAAGAGCAAGCTTTGGAAATTGACGCTGCTGGAAAGAAGTTCCGTTGGGCCATTACCCCTTACTATGCCTCCCTTATGGATAGAAGTGATGTCAACTGTCCCATTCGCAAGCAAGCCATCCCCTCCATTCTGGAACTACAGTGCTCCAGGGGCGTCCAGGACCCTCTGCAAGAGGAAACCCAGTCGCCTGCCCCTGGACTGATTCACCGCTATCCAGATCGGGTAGCATTTACTGTCAGTTCCGAGTGTGCCATGTACTGCCGTCACTGTACCCGCAAGCGTTTTGTAGGTCAGCCGGTGCAGCGGACTAATTGGAGTGCCATCAAGGCTGGAATCGAATATATTAGGAAAACCGAGGTGATTCGAGATGTCCTCATCACCGGCGGAGATCCCTTCATTCTTTCCGATGATCGCCTGGAACGCATTCTAAAGGAGCTGCGGGCCATTGACCACGTGGAAATAATCCGCTTTGGAACCAGAACACCCTGTACCATGCCCCAGCGCATAACGGCGAAGCTGTGTGAGATGTTGGCCAAGTATCATCCCGTATGGGTGAATACCCACTTCAACCATCCCCGGGAGTTGACAGAAGAGGCCGATCAAGCCGTCGACCGCCTGCTGCGGGCTGGAATCCCAGTGGGGAATCAGAGCGTCTTGCTGCGAGGGATCAACGATAGTATAGACACAATGAAAAAGCTGCTCCACGGGCTGCTCAAGATGCGGGTAAGACCCTATTACCTGTATCAATGCGACCCCGTCATTGGGACAGAACACTTCTGGACTCCCCTAGAAGCCGGTCTTGACCTAATCGATCAGCTTCAGGGTTACACCACGGGATTGGCGGTCCCCCAGTTCATTGTCGACAGCCCCATAGGGAAGATCCCTCTCACCCGCCCTCGGCTGCTGGGACTGACCCAAGACCATGCGGTGCTCAGAAACTACGAAGGGAAAACCATTACAATCTCCTATCCTTTGCAGATTGAGTTACAGGAGATGGTAGCCCCGGCGTGCCCATGAACTTCTGTCGCAATTGTCAGCCGGTCTTCAGTTTGCCTGAATAAGAGGAAATCACGACCCTGTGCAGAACTATGATTGTACCCAACGAATGTGCAAAAAAGGGGGTTCAATAATGGCCGACCAGAAGCGGGTTGCTGTATTGGTTGAGCGGGAATACGAGGACCTGGAGCTTTGGTATCCCTATTTGCGTCTGGTTGAAGCAGGTTGCAATGTCAGTGTTGTTGGTCCAGAAGCTGATCGGGAATATCTCAGCAAGCACGGCTATCCCATCAAGTCCTGCACCTGCATGGTGGATGCCAATAAGCAGGATTGGGACGCTGTGGTCATTCCCGGCGGCTGGGCACCGGATCGCCTTCGCAGGTACCCCGAGATGGTGGAACTCGTCCGGAAAACCAATGGACGAGGAGGTATCGTTGCCGCAATTTGCCACGGCCCATCGCTACTTGTCTCCGCCGATATTGTGCGGGGTAAGAAGGTTACATCTTATGACGCTATTAAAGATGACCTCATCCACGCGGGCGCCAACTGGACCGATGCAGAAGTGGTAGTTGACGGCAATCTTGTCACTTCTCGAACCCCTGCAGACTTGGTACCCTTCATGAAGGCAGTTTTAGCAGGGCTGGGACTGTAAGCACAACAAGGGGTGCAGGGAAAACAAAACCCCAGCACCCCTTGCCAAGTTACTCATCCTATCCCTTCACTACGGCAACCGTCCGCAGCCTCAACACCGGTTCGACAAGATCCAGTTGATATTTCAACACTTCATTGATGTCCTTATACGCCCACCTGGACTCCTCTGCTACATCGGAACGTTTCCGCTTGCCGAGAACCACATTTTGCGACTTGAGGTCCTCGATGACTTCCTGGACGCTAAACTGCTTTACAGCTTCATTTCTGCTCATCACCCGGCCGGCACCGTGGGAGCATCTGCAAAAGGACTCGGGATTGCCTTTTCCCCTAACTATATAGCTGAAGGAGCCCATGGCACCGGGAATGATGCCGTACTCGTCCTCGCCTGCTCGGATGGCACCTTTACGGTGCACCCACACAGTCTTGCCGAAATGATTCTCCAAGGCCGCGTAGTTGTGATGGGCATCGACTTCCAGGTTTATGGGGATATCATCAATGTCCCCGTACTTGGATAAGTTCTCAAAGACAATCTCCTTGAGCCGCTGCATCATCAGTGACCGGTTCTCTTTGGCAAACCCGAGGGCCATATTCATCCAAGCGATATAGGCTTTCCCCTCCGGCGTATCGGTGGGCAGATATGCAAGCTGCCACTCCCTGGGCACTGGAGACTTTAGCTTAGCGTTGAGGGTCTGAGCCCGTTTATCGAAGGCCCGACAAATCTGTAAGCCCAAGTTGCGGGAACCCGAGTGGACCATGAGCCCCAGTCTGCCTTCATCATCAGCCTGCAGCTCTATGAAGTGGTTGCCGCTTCCTAAAGTGCCCAACTGGTAATAGGCTCTCTCCAGTTCCTTCTCCAGTTCAGGCACGGGGAAAGACGGCGGTTTAAACCTATCCAAGAC
>JAAZHE010000175.1 GCA_012510855.1 Bacillota bacterium
GCGCCGGTTGTCAGTGCCGATTTTCCCTGGAGGACTCTCTTTATGCCGGTGCCGTGATCAGCGAGCTGGGTGAGGGATTCCATCTCAGTGATGGAGCTAGCACCTGCCTTACTCTGTACCAGCGCTGGCAAGGCAGCGATCTGGCACTCCTCATCGCTAGTAGCGACCACGGCCGGCGGCTTGAGGACCTGGGCTTTGGCGAGGATATCCGGCTGGCAGCGGCAGTTGATTCCCACCCGGTACTGCCGATTTACCGAGATGGTGAGATCAGACTGCTCTCTTCTGCACTAGATAGCTAACAAGTTATTTGCAGCATAGGGATGAGGCAAGATATGCCGCCTGGGGCTTGAGTGGTGAAATCTGGCGAAAGGTGGAGGAAAACCAAGCTTGTTCAAGCATGAGAAGGAATTCCCCGGTATTTCAAGATTACGTCCGTTTGCAATTAAAAAGGCGCTTCTATAAGATAAGTACTGGTGTTAGCACTCGCTGGTGGCGAGTGCTAACAGGGAAAACGCCGGAAAAGGAGGTCTCTAGTCTACATGAAGGTCAAACCATTAGCTGATCGAGTGATCGTAAAGCCTATCGAAGCGGAAGAGAAGACAAAGAGCGGTATTGTGCTGCCAGACACAGCTAAAGAAAAGCCCCAGGAGGGAGAAGTAGTAGCTGTCGGTCCCGGCCGCTATGAAGACGGCAAGCTGGTCCCCATGAACGTCAAGCAGGGTGATCGGGTACTGTTTGCCAAGTACGCAGGCACCGAAATTAAGATGGATGGCGAAGAGTATCTGATTATGCGGGAGTCGGATATTCTGGGGATCATTGAGTAACAGCAGGGTACTTAACAGAAATGCAGACTCAAGAGGAAGGTGAATGCTGGGATGGCAAAAGAACTGTTATATAGCGAACAAGCCCGTCGGAAGCTGGAAAAGGGTGTCAATACGCTAGCTGATGCAGTCAAGATTACCCTTGGTCCAAAAGGCCGCAATGTAGTGCTGGAGAAAAAGTACGGTTCCCCTACCATCACCAATGATGGTGTGACCATTGCCCGTGAGATTGAGCTGGAAGACCCCTTTGAGAACATGGGTGCCCAGCTGGTTAAAGAAGTAGCCACTAAGACCAATGACGTAGCAGGAGACGGGACCACCACTGCTACAGTTTTGGCCCAGGCCATGATCCGGGAAGGCCTCAAGAACGTGGCAGCCGGCGCCAATCCCATGGAGTTGAAAAAGGGTATCGATAAGGCCGTGGAAGTTGCCGTAGAATACATTAAGGGCGTGGCCAAGCCGGTAGAGACCAGAAACGCCATTGCTCAGGTTGCTGCTATTTCCGCGGACGACCAGGAGATCGGCGAACTCATCGCCGAAGCCATGGAGAAAGTCGGTAAGGACGGCGTCATTACCGTTGAAGAGTCCCCCACCTTCGGCACCGAGCTGGAGGTTGTAGAGGGTCTGCAGTTCGACCGGGGCTATATCTCCCATTACTTCGTCACCGATACCGAGCGCATGGAAGCAGTGCTGGAGGAGCCCTACATCCTAATTACTGACCGCAAGATCAGCTCCATCCAAGATCTGTTGCCTGTTTTGGAGAGAATGGTTCAGACCGGCAAGCCGCTCTTGGTCATCGCTGAGGATGTCGAAGGAGAGGCTTTGGCCACCCTGGTACTCAACAAGCTGCGGGGCACATTGAATGTAGCAGCAGTCAAGGCCCCAGGTTTTGGCGACCGGCGTAAAGCCATGCTGGAGGACATCGCGATTGTCACCGGCGGTCAGGTTATCAGCGAGGAAGTGGGTCTCAAGCTTGAGAACACCACTCTGGCTCAGCTAGGTTCTGCCCGTCAGGTCATTATCCGTAAAGATGACACCACCATCGTCGACGGCAAGGGCAGCCAGGACGCCATCAAGGGCCGCATCAATCAGATCCGGGTTCAGATTGAGGAGACCGATTCTGATTACGATCGGGAGAAGCTCCAGGAGCGCCTTGCTAAGCTGGCCGGCGGCGTAGCGGTCATCAAGGTGGGTGCTGCTACTGAGACTGAGCTTAAAGAAGTCAAGCACCGCATCGAGGATGCCCTCTCCGCTACCCGTGCAGCCGTTGAAGAGGGTATCGTTCCCGGCGGCGGCGTGACCCTGCTCAATGCCGTCAGCGCACTGGATAAGCTCGAGCTTGAAGGAGATATGAAAACTGGAGCTGATATCGTCCGTCGCGCTCTTACCGAGCCGGTACGCATGATTGCTGCCAATGCCGGACTGGAAGGCGCTGTAGTAGTGGAGAAGACTAAGGCTCTCAAAGCCGGCGTTGGGTTTAATGCCGTCACCGGTGAGTATGTCGATATGATGGAAGCCGGTATTGTTGACCCCGCCAAGGTTACCCGCAGCGCGCTGCAGAATGCAGCCAGCATCGCGGGCATGCTGCTGACTACCGAGACCCTGATTGCCGATGCTCCCGAGGAAGAGGAGCCGATGCCCGCTGGGCCAGGTGGAATGGGCGGCATGATGTAATTTAGATAGATGCCACAAAAGCAGGACCCTATACTGTGGGGTCCTGCTTTCCCCTCTAAATGAAGTCTTACTTTAGCCGCAAAGCAGCCGGGTTGCCGGCTTTTTTCTTTTGAGGGAAAGGGAGTGCTTCCGGGACATGCGTTTGCCGCCAGGGCTTAGTGGGGGAGAATATGATGAAAGAGACAGCTTTGAACTGGGTCGGCGGGCAGGAATTGGCTTTCATGTGGAGTAGTTGAGTAGAATAAGCTCCAGCATGGACGAGCCCTGGCTTCAAAGGAATACGGCAGTGGTCTTTGCTTAGGGGCTGAAGTACATGGAATACTGTCGACACAGTTAACGAGGGGGCAAAAGTGATGCTAGAGGATATAGATCGGGTTTTGTTGACAGAAGAGGAGATCAAGGAGCGGGTGTCAGAACTAGGAGCCGAGATTTCCCGGGATTATGCCGGCAAGGACCTGGTGCTTGTCTGTATTCTCAAAGGCGCTCTCCATTTTATGGCTGATCTCAGCAGGCACATTACCATCCCTGTGGACATGGATTTCATGGCCATTTCCAGCTACGGTGCTAGCACCAAGAGTTCAGGAGAAGTGCGGATCCTGCAGGATTTGGATGCACCAATCGCCAACCGCCACGTCTTGGTCGTGGAGGATATAGTGGATTCCGGCCCCACCCTCAAGTACCTGGTGGCCAACCTGTCATCCCGTCGTCCGGCGAGCTTGAAAATCGTGACGCTCTTGGATCAGCCTGCCCGGCGGGTGGTGCCGATTACAACTGACTACAACGGCTTTTTAATTCCCGATGAATTCGTGGTGGGCTACGGCTTAGACTATGCAGAAAAATACAGGAATCTTCCGTTTATCGGTGTTTTGAAGCCGGAGGTCTATAATAAGAAATAAGTGCTGTCATTGACCGGCTGAATAAGAGGAGTGATGTCAGGGGTAACGTGACCAACTGACCGGTAGTAAGATCATTGTCCTAGATTTAGGGGGTTACGGAAGTCAGGTCGTAGCTCGCCAGGTGAGAAGACAGAAGGTCTACAGCGAGATCTTTCCCATTACAACCCCTGTGGAAAAGGTAATGGCAAGGGCACCCCGGGGTATTATCCTCACCGGAAGGAGTAGCGACGGGGCTCTGGCAAGCCGGGAGGCGGTATCCCGTTGTGCTAAGGAGCTGCTAGCTTCCGGCATGCCCCTTTTGGTAATAGGCTCTGAACTAGACTGGTTGATGGAAGAGTTAAACAAGGAAGGGACTCCAGGATTACTGCACAGCCTTCCCGGAGGTCTAGAGTCTTTGGCGGAACCGGGCGGAGGGCAGGTGTTGGAGAAGTTTGTCCTTAGCATTTGCCGGTGTCAGCCTACCTGGACCATGGAATCCTTTATCGAAGCCAGTATACAGGAAATCAAGGCTGAAGTCGGGAAGCAGCCTGTAGTTTGCGGGCTTTCCGGCGGAGTTGACTCCAGTGTCGCAGCGGCCTTGGTGCACCGGGCCATTGGCGATCAGCTGAAGTCTATATTTGTCGATCACGGTTTTATGCGGAAGTATGAGGCGGAGCAGGTAATTGATACCTTCCAGAAGCGGTTTGGGAAGAGCTTTATCGCGGTTGATGCCAAAGAGCGCTTCTTTGCCCTGGTCAAAGGTGTGACAGACCCGGAGGAGAAGCGAAAGAGGATCGGCGAAGAGTTCATCCGGGTCTTTGAGGAAGAAGCTGCCAAGCTGGGGGAAATCCGGTATCTAGTCCAGGGAACGGTCTATCCCGATGTAGTGGAGAGCGGAGCGGGCCAGGGAGCTTTAGTCAAGTCCCACCACAATGTTGGGGGACTGCCGGAGAAGATGGATTTCCAACTGCTTGAACCCCTACGCTGGCTCTTTAAAGATGAGGTCCGGGAGGTTGCCCGACAATTAGGCCTGCCCGATGAACTTATCTGGCGCCAGCCCTTCCCGGGTCCAGGCTTGGCGGTGCGGATTGTCGGTGAGGTTACCCCAGCGAAGGTAGCTATACTCCAGGAAGCAGATTATATCCTACGGCAGGAGATTGCGAGAGCTGGCCTGGAGCGGGATATCTGGCAGTATTTCGCCGTCCTCACCGATACCCGGACAGTTGGGGTGCGGAACCAGCAGCGGACCTACGGCTACATGGTGGGCATCAGAGCCGTCAACAGCATCGACGGGATGACCGCCAGCTGGGTCCATTTGCCCTATGATGTCCTGGAGCGGGTCTCATCCAGGATCATGGAGGAAATTCCGGAGATTTCCCGGGTGGTCTATGATATCAGTTCTAAACCTCCAGCCACCATCGAGTGGGAGTAGAGCCGGAGAGAAGGGAGGGGAATCCGTGGCTTATACCATGGTGCAGACACCCCGGGGCACCAAGGATTTTCTGCCCCGGGATGCTGAGCGGAAGCGCTGGATAGAGGAAACCCTGCGGAACCTCTTTTGGCAGTGGGGTTACCGGGAGATTATCACACCTACTATGGAGTTTTACGATGCCGTCAGTGCCGGTGATGCCGCCGGTCTTGCCGGGAATCTATACCGCTTCTTTGAAAGAGAGGGAGACATCTTGGCACTGCGCCCGGATATGACTACCCCCATTGCCAGGGTGGTGGCTACCCGGCTGCATGATTCTGCTAAGCCCATTCGCCTTTACTACCACGCTAACGTTTTCCGCTATGCTGATCTCCAAGCGGGAAGGCGGCGGGAGTTTTACCAATCTGGTGTAGAGC
>JAAZHE010000176.1 GCA_012510855.1 Bacillota bacterium
AGCAAATCCACCCAGTGGATGCGCCTTCCACCCTCGGTGTAGATATGCAGTGGCCCAATGCGAGCAAACTCGGCCTGAGCTCAAGGAGTATGAGCAGGGGCACTTCTGCGCCTGTCACTTTGCGGAGGAATTTCTCAAGGAAAAGGTTAGAGAAACTGTGTAGCAGACCCAAGGACACCTATAAGGATGAGGAGCTATATGAAAGATTTAGCAAGAAATCGTTCCGCCACGATACAAGATATAGCCAGAATTGCAGGTGTGTCTCCTGCTACTGTATCCTTGGTTCTTAACAACAGACCTGGCATAGCCGAGGAAACCCGCCAGAAGGTATTAGAAGTGGCCAAAGAACTCAACTACAAAAGAAGGGCAACCAGGCGAAACGGCAATGATGGAAATCTCTTGGCTTTGGTGATGGAAGAACTACCCATGCCGGTGTTCACTGATAGCTTCTGCGGTACTATTATCAGCGGGATTAATCAAGCTGCTCAAGACGCCGGCTATCATGTGGTGCTGGCTATTGTCAAGCCTGGGCGTGGAGCAGATAGGCAAATCCCTCCTATTATAGCTTCTGGAGAAGCAGCTGGTGCCATAATCCTCGGAGGCGGCGATCTAGATGACGAGTTTCTTATCAGGGTGGCTGAGGAGGCAAATTCAGCCGTTGTACTGGTGGACAACTATGTATACGGCCATACTTTCCCTTGCGTATTAGCCAATAATGTGGAAGCGGGGTTTCTAGCGACTCAACACTTGTTATCTCTTGGCCACACCAGAATTGGTTTTATCCAAGGCTCGTCCAAGTACAAGCCCCTCAATGAAAGACTATTGGGTTATTTCCTCGCCCTACGGCAGGCCTCCATTGATTTTTCCCCGGAACTGCTGCCGCCGCGAATGTCCCACGGCAGTGAGAAGGGCAGGAAGGAGATGGAAGCTCTCTTGAAGCTGCGGGAACCTCCCACTGCAGTGGTGTGTGCCAGCGACCAAACAGCTTTTAACGCCGTGGATGTGATCAAGCAGGCGGGTCTCACCATACCGGAGAATATATCCATCGTGGGAATCGATGATATCACTGAAGCAGCAATCCAAGATCCCCCCTTGACCACTGTACACATACCAAAACGAGAAATGGGGATAGCAGCGGTGAACCTACTCTTGTCCTATAAGTCCTCTAAAACCTCCATCGAATGCGGACTGCAGTTGGTCATGGGAACCCAGCTAGTAGTGCGGGAGTCAACTTCTTCTCCGGGACAAAGACCTTAGCTGCAGTAAATCCTTAGCAACAGCCTCGCTAAGCCTGTGCTTGTTCCACTCCAAAGATCGAAAACTGGAGAGAGCAACCAAGGGTAAGGAGGGATATCATGTCAAAACTCAAGTTTGCCATTGTCGGTGCGGGAGTCTGGGGAGAGACCCATGCCTACCTTTACAAGGAACATCCCGATGTGGAACTTTCGGCAATCTGCGATTTGAACATTGACAAGGCCAGGGCTTTAGCTTCCAAGTTTGACATCCCCAATGTGTATGACAGCCACCAGGAGATGCTGAAAAAAGCGGATATCGACGCTGTGGCCATAGTCACTCCTGATTTTGCCCATGGCAAGATCGGAGTAGATTGTGCCAATGCTGGAAAACACATGTTAATCGAAAAACCCCTGGCGACTACCAGGGAAGACGTAGAGGCTTTGGTGGAAGCCGCAGAGAGAAATAATGTGCGGGTAATGGTAGACTTACATAACCGGTGGAACCCGCCCTTTGCTGTGGCAAAACAATCGTTGGATGCAGGAGAGTTGGGCGATCCGGTTAGTGCGTACATGCGCCTCAATGATATCAAATGGGTGGCCACTGACATGCTGCCATGGGCAGCCCAATCATCAATTTTGTGGTTTTTGGGTAGTCATTCAGTAGATACACTTCGCTGGTTCTTCAGCGATGAGGTGGACCAAGTTTACGCTGTGTCAAGTTCCGGCGTGCTAAGAAAGCTCGGGGTAGACACTGAGGACATTTACCAGACCATACTGCAATTCAAGAATGGCGGGATCGCTACCATGGAAAACGGGTGGATCACGCCCAATACCCATCCCTGCATCAATGATATCAAGTTCAATATTACAGGGACTAAGGGCATGATCAACCTGGACTTGAGCAATAACCAGATGATTGAACGGTTTACTGAAGACAAGAATGACCGACCAGATGTGTTGGTACGGCACTTTATCCACGGCAAACCCAAAGGTTTCGCCTATGAGAGTATCCGGCACTTCGTAGACTGCCTAGTTAGTGGCGAGGAATTCTTGGTCTCTATTTATGATGCAGCCAATACATCGCTGGTTATCCTGGCTATCTTCGAATCGGTAGCTACAGGTAAGCCCGTGAAGGTTAGATACTAAAAACAAGACTCGGGTGCTTGATGCATTTGGCTATGTATAAGGGCGGCAGCGGGATTCTGCCGCCTTTATTGTACTAGTCCTTTATGACATCGCGTATGAATACGGACGGTATAGCTATGTGGATGGTAGCGCGCTTTGAAGGGGTGGAGATATGTTTCTGGATACAACCGATCTAAGTGATGGCGAGATCTATCTGCATCTCGATAGAACTGCCGATGCAAACGAAGAAAAGGGATACGTACCTGCGTACTATTTCAAAATCATGAGATGTGAAGATGATGCTGAAGTAGGCACTTGCGATTTGAGAATCGGCCATAACCATAATACCAAGTATGCTGGGAATGTAGGCTATGAAGTATATGAAGCATTCAGAGGTAACCATTACGCTGCCAAGGCATGCAGGCTCTTGTTTAAGCTAGCCAAAAAGCACAACATGAAGGAAGTTGTTATTACGTGTTCGCCGGAGAATACCGCCTCCAGAAAAACGTGTGAATATGCCGGTGCTGAGTTTATGGGTATAGTTGATTTGCCAGAGTGGCATGAGTTGTATAAAGAAGGACAAAGGAAGACCTGTCGGTACATAAAAAGGCTGTGAAATAGCTAAATCGCCTTGGGTAATTCTGTAGACCACGTCTTGAGAAGAATTGTCTGTTTACTATATACCCAGGTGGATGTTGCATCCTGGGCGTTTTCCTCCCACGTTTTCCGAGCTGCACCATCTTTCATATTGCCACGGGACAGCGGGAATACTGAAGCTTAGTCAGACTTAGCAGCAACTACCAGGAGGTGTAGAGCCCTTTGCAGTTTGCCCGCTTAGGGCAAGCTTCAAGGCGGTGGGCGTCGATGAGAAAATATCTACTGGTCCTCATGGTGATCCTGGTCTTCGTCATAGCTACTGCGTACTTTAACCGGGTGGGAGAGGACAATGGGGGAACTCGCCCAGAGGATGAACAGAACAGCCTGGAGGCTGACTATCCGGATCTAGGTGGCACTGAGGATGTCAAGCTGTATCCCGTCGACGAAGCGGCTGAGAACCCCGAGTTTGAAGGATTTAGGAAGGAGCTAATTGCTGCTGTCCGGGCCAAGGATGTAGACTTCATCCGCCGACATACCCACGAAACCATCAGGTATACCTTTGGAATAAATGAAGGAATTGCGGGGTTCTTTCACCAGTGGGGATTGGATACTAATCCTGATGAATCTCGCTTTTGGGATGAGCTTCTCCGGGTAGTCAGTCTGGGGGGCAGTTTTCGCAACGAAGAAAAGACCTCCTTTGTAGCTCCATACGTGTTCTCAGAGTTTCCTGAGGACATAGACGCATTCCAGCATGTTGCCATCATCGACAAGAGGGTAAAGGTCTACGCGGAACCGAGTACGGAGGCGGAAGTCCTCGGGACGCTTACCTACAGCATTGTGCGGGTACTGGAGCGCCATTTTGAATCCCAAGAGGCGCGGAGACCCATCTGGCTGAAAATCGAGACCTTTTCCGGAAACTCCGGGTACATACCTGCTGAGTACGGACGAAGTCCTGTGGATTATCGGGGAAACTGGATCAAAACCGATGGGACGTGGAAGATGATCTTCTTCGTCGCCGGGGACTGACAGCCCGACTCCGGGCACCGATGGCGATCGACCAAACTGCCATCGGCATTCTGCTTGCCGATGACAGGGATGAAGTAATTTTCTTCTGTCTTGAAAAGGGAAGACTCCCTTCACGCCGAAACTTGTATACAAGTGGGATTCTACATGCATACAATGTGAGTGCTAGTGGTAAGCCGTTGAACTTCCATGGTCTTCCCCATGGACATAGGGACTGTACGGCTGGGGATACTTCACAATGCTTATTGGGAGGTGATGGTTTGGCAGCAAATGACGCCAAT
This sequence comes from Bacillota bacterium, assembly GCA_012510855.1. Lineage (GTDB taxonomy): Bacteria > Bacillota > Limnochordia > DTU087 > DTU087 > DTU087. The sequence goes on from JAAZHE010000176.1 coordinate 4,262, forward strand.
GTGCCCCAATCTGAACGGATCTACCAGGAACTCAAGGAAGCCATCTTGTCCGGTGAGATTGCTCCCAGCACTGTGTTGAGTCAAAATGAGCTAGCTCGGCAGTATGATGTCAGCCGGTCACCGGTACGGGATGCCCTGAGACGCTTGGAACAAGAAGGTTTAGTCCAGCTGGTGCCCAAGGTAGGAGCGCTGGTCAAGGCCGATGATTTCTCCGATGCCGTTGATGTCACGGAAATTCGCAGCGTACTGGAAGGATATGTGGCTAGGCGCTTGGCCTATTCTTTGACGTATGAGGAGGTCAAAGAACTGAGAGCAAGTCTCCAATTGGTGAAGGAGGCTATCGATGCCGGCGATATTGAGGCGTTCTATCATCGGGAGCGGGCCCACCATGATAAGCTGGCAGCCATGGCCCGGAACAAGCGGCTGGTGCGGGTGCTGGAGAGCTTGGTTGATCCCCTTTGCAACCGAGCGTATTCCGCCTATGTGAGGCGTTCGCCGGAATCCGCCCAGGTAATGTATGAAGAGCACTTAGCAATCCTCGCCGCCATTGAGGAAGGCGATGGCAGTAAAGCAGAGGCCCTGATGCGGAAGCACATCCAGAGGATGCATGCTGCCATGCTGCAAATGGCGGGGTATGATGACCAAAACATTAGGTTCTGATGGATGGGTACTGTTTTTGCTGTTGTAAACGATAATGGGGGTGGGGTAGTGGCCTTAATGCGTGCACTGCAAAAAAGGGTGGCGGGACCAGGTCTTGAGCTCTGTGAGGTGGAAGTACCTAGAATTCGCCCGGACCAAGTCTTAGTAAAGATTGAAGTTGCGGCCATCTGCGGTACAGATCTCCACATTTACAATTGGGACAACTGGTCAGCTAACCGTCTTAGGCTGCCTGTAACCATCGGCCATGAATTTGCCGGCAGGATCGTCGAAATTGGCGAGAATGTCACCGGTCTAGAAGAAGGAATGCTGGTAACCGCCGAGGGCCATTTCACCTGCGGTCGCTGCTATTATTGCCGGACCGGCCAGGGGCATATTTGTGATGATGTAAGGATTCTGGGCGTAGATGTCGATGGCATTTTCGCCGAATACGCGGCCATAGATGCAGCGAATGTCTGGCCTCTGCCCGATGGCATTGAACCCGCTGTGGGTGCTGTCCATGATCCCTTGGGCAATGCTGTCCATGCCGCTTATGTCCATGGCCTCACGGGGCAGAATGTCATAGTCACCGGCTGCGGTCCCATTGGGCTGTTTTGCATCGCCCTTGCCCGCCAAGCCGGAGCCCGGTGCATCATCGCATCGGATACGAATGAATACCGCAGGAGTCTGGCTGAGCAGCTCGGTGCTGACTATGTGGTTAGCGGTGGGGCCGAGGATCTCGAGAGTGTTGTTCGGAAAGCTACCGGCATAGGTGCCGATGTACTCCTGGAAATGTCGGGTTCCAGTCAAGCTTTAGCTAGCGGTCTGCGGGCCCTGCGGAAGGGCGGTGCTGTCAGTCTCTTGGGGATCTTCTCGGACAATGTCAGTCTGGACCTAGATGCAGTGATATTCAATCAGCTGACACTCTACGGGATCAATGGTCGGCGCATGTTCGATACGTGGTTCCAAATGCAGGCGGCTTTGGAGGCAGGTTTGGATATTACCCCGGTTATATCACACAAATTCAAGCTGGAAGAATATGAAGAAGCCATGGCACTCCTAAACTCCGGCCGCTGCGGCAAAGTGCTCTTGATTCCCTAACAGTATGTTCCATTTATGGGAATACGCCCTATTTACGGAAAGAGGAGGATATCAGGATGCTGAGTAAGCCTTTGGGCTTTGTTAAAGATGAGCTGGAGGCTTTGAAAAGAGACGGATTGTATAACGCCATCCGCACACTGGAAGGTCCGCAGGGCCCTTGGGTGACCATCAACGGCCAGGCGATGCTGAATTTCTGCTCCAATAATTACTTAGGTCTTGCGGCAGATCCCAGGCTGAAACAGGCTGCCCAAGAAGCCATTGAAAAATACGGAGTAGGTCCCGGTGCTGTAAGGAGCATTGCCGGCACTATGACCCTTCACCAAAAGCTAGAGGAAGCTTTAGCTAGATTTAAGAAAGCACCTGCCGTAATCTCGTTCCAATCAGGCTTCGCCGCCAACTTGGCGGTGATTCCAGCCTTGGTGGGCAAGGGAGATACCATTTACAGTGACAGCCTCAACCATGCCAGTATTATCGATGGGTGCAGACTAAGCCGGGCTGAGATTAAGGTCTATGACCACTGCGACATGGAGAGCCTAGAGGAGCGCCTCAAGGAACCTGCAGCGGGCAGGAAGCTGATCATCACCGACGGCGTATTTAGCATGGACGGGGACATCGCACCCCTGCCTGAGAGCGTTGAGCTGGCGGAAAAATACGGAGCCATCACCATGGTGGATGATGCCCACGGTGAAGGCGTCCTCGGAACTAACGGCCGGGGTATAGTTGATCACTTTGGACTCCACGGTCGAGTAGATGTAGAGGTTGGGACCTTATCTAAAGCCCTGGGTGTGGTGGGGGGCTATGTAGCCGGTGCCCCGGAGCTCATCGAGTATCTTGCCCAGCGGGGGCGGCCTTTCCTGTTTAGTTCGGCAGTGACTCCGGCAGATGTCGCAGCCGCCATTGCCGCGGTGGAGATTCTAGATTCCGATGATCAGCTGGTTCAGAAGCTGTGGGCAAATGCCCGCTATTTTAAGTCGCATATAAAGGAGCTAGGATTTGATATCGGCAGGAGTGAGACTCCCATTACTCCGGTGATGATCGGCGAAGCCGCTGCCGCCGGGGAGTTCAGCAGACGACTATTTGCAGAGAAGGTCTTCGCGCAGTCCATCGGCTATCCAACAGTTCCCCGGGGTAAAGCCCGGATCCGGGTGATGGTATCGGCAAGCCACAGCCGGGAGGATCTAGATTACGGCATCGTCGCCTTTGAAAAAGTGGGTAAAGAAATGGGATTGATTTAGCAAAATCCCTATCACTAGCCACCCCGCTCAGTGTAAGGCAACAAGCCCGTCGGAATTCCGGCGGGCTTGTTTGAATCCATTTAGTACCGAATCCTTAGATAGAGACAGCCTATGTTTCAGTTATCTTCACATGGTTATATATTTACTTGATACACAAGGCTGGAAACTGCCGTACAAAGGGCTGCAGGATATGGGCCGGTGAAGAAGAGCCCTGTTCGGTGGTTGTCTATGGAAGGGATGATGGAGATGAGCAGAAAAAGCACAAGGTCGCTGGTGCGAAAATTAACGATACCAATCCTGCTGATGGTGCTGGTGGGATACGGTCTTATGATCTTTACTTCCACAATGGCACTGCAGAGGCTGGGGTGGCAGATCTTCGGCCACGGTGGGACCGAGGCTGTCTCTCGGGCTGCTGCTGAGCTTGAAGGCTATCTGCAAAAGTACGCTGCTATCGTAGAAACCCTGGCACAATCGGAAGATGTTATGACTTTTGCTGCCCAAGCCTTCTCCCGGTCGCCCAGGGATTATATAGGGAATGAAGCGTATGCAGCTTTCCTTGCTACTATCAGGAGAGTCGCAGATAGAGACCCCCATATAACCAATCTTTATTTTGGGGCTGAGGCATCCCAGACCTTCTTCGATATCCTAGAAACCCAGCTGCCTCCCAATTACCGTAACAACCAAGAGGATTGGTATCGGATGGGGAAGGCAGCTAACGGTTTGTATTTTTCAGAGCCTTTCATGGATGAGGTTTCAGGCTCTCCCATAGTCTCCATTACATATCCGGTTTATGTTGACGGTTTGTTCAAAGGGTTAGTGAGTATTGATGTGGACCTAGACAGCATCGGAGCAATTGTATCATCGGTGAAACTCGCAGAGGGGAGCTATCCCATCCTGCTTAGCCGCGACGGCACTCTCCTGTATCACCCTGACAGCAGCTTGGTATTCACTATTAAGGGGACTGAGCTGGGAGAAGATTTCGCCAGGCTCTCTCAGGAAATGCTCGCCGGAGGAACTGGATTGGGCGAGGTAAGTCATGAGGGCGAACCTCTGACCGTTTACTATGGTCCAGTGGACATGGCGGGTTGGGCTTTAGGTGTTGTGATTCCCCGCCGGCTTCTAGTACAGTTGATAGCTAAAGAGGCGATCTTGAACCTAGTCATTGCTGCTGCGTTTATCCTGGGGGTTAGTGTTGTTATGGTGCGATTGATCCGGCGTTTTCTGGCTCCTGTTAAGAAAATGGAGGAACTGGCTGGGCTGGTTGCAGCCGGTGACTTGACTGTGACAATTGAGGCGCGGAGTAATGATGAGATAGGAAGGCTTGCCCAGAGTTTTGCCAAGATGACAGATAGTCTCAGGACCATGGTCAGCACTCTAAAGGAATACTCCCGGCGGGTGGCTGATACCGCGGCGGAACTCTCCTCATCATCGGAGCAGGTGGGAGCGTCAGTTGAGCAAGTGGCTGCCAGTGCCAATCAGTTTGCGGGCACCGCAGGCAATATGAGCCGAAGTATCCAGAGTATGGCTGGAACCGCTGACCAGGTGGCCGAGACAGCTGCAACGGGCCATGAGGCCGTGGCGATGGCCATGGATGAAACCAGTAAACTAAAGGATGAACTCGCGGAGCTGGCTGATGATGTGGAAAAACTGGGGCAGGCGTCCCAGTCCATAGGCCAGATTGTCCATATGATTAGGGATATTGCCGATCAAACCAACCTCTTGGCTCTGAATGCTGCCATTGAAGCTGCTAGAGCCGGGGATGCCGGCCGAGGTTTTGCTGTTGTGGCCGATGAAGTGCGAAATCTAGCAGAGCAATCAGGACAGGCTGCGGCGGAAATCGGAGCTATTGTCGAAAGGATTCAGCGGGAGACCCACGACACAGTGGCCGGCATGCAGAGAAGTGCTGCCCAAGCAGAGCACACACTGGAGATTGTCAACGCCAGTGGGCAGCGCCTGGAGACCATCATCCACCATATTGAGCGTTTAGTTGGTGACCTGCGGGAGGTATCCCTCGGCACCGATGAAGTGAGCAGCGGCAGTCAGGAGATCGCGGCTGCCACAGAAGAGCAGTCGGCTGCTGTCCAGCAAGTGGCTTCTTCCTCGCAGAGTTTAAACAACCTGGCCGGGGAGCTGAACCGCTTGGTGGGCCGGTTTAGAATAGAGTAGCGGAGCCTAACAGTATATGGAATAAGACAGTCAAGCAATCGGCTGATGCTGCTGCAGCAGTCGATTGCTTTTCTTTATATTTATTGAAATCCACGCTCACACATTTGATTGAATCATGGGGTTGGGAATGGTAAGATTATGCATTGGGATTTGTACCACATTTTAGCAATCAGCGGGGTATGCTCGGCGACCAAGGCATGGAAGGGATGATACATATATGAACAAGAGGAAAAGAAGCAATAATAAATCGCTGGTACGAAAACTGGTGGCGCCGACTTTGGTGTTGGTGTTGGTGGGCTTTGCTCTAATTGGCATTGTCTCCAGCATTGCGTTATACAATGTGGGATGGCAGGGTACCAACGACGCGGGCAAAGAAGCCGCTGTTAGGGCGACTGCCGAGCTGGAGACCCATTTCAAAACCTATGCGGTTATAGTTGAAACCCTGGCGCAGGCAGAGGATGTTGCCAATTTTGCCCGGGAAGCCGTTCGCCGGTCGCCTAGAGATTACCGCAATAGTGAAGTCTATGGGGAGTATCTGTCGACCATCAGAAAGGTGGCAGCGACAGATGAGCACATTACCAATCTGTACTTCGCTTCAGAAGCCGCCCAGACCTTTTTTGATCTCTACGAGTCGGAAATGTCTTTCTTCTACCGGATCGATGAAGAGGACTGGTACAAGCTGGGTAAAGCAGCCAATGGTTTGTCTTTCACTGAGCCCTTCATAGAAGAAACCACCGGTGCTCTGGTGATTTCCATTACGTATCCTGTCTATGTCGATGGTTCCTACAAAGGGCTGTTGGGCATAGACGTGGATTTGGAGAGCATCGGGGAGATTGTATCGTCGGTGAGGATCACTGAGGGCAGCTATGCCATTCTACTCAGTAAAGACGGCACCTTCCTATATCATCCTGACAGCAGTCTCACCTTTACCACTAATGGGACTGAGCTAGAGGGGGATTTGGGCAGGATCTGCCAGGATATGGTGTCCGGCAAAGCCGGATATGCTGAGGCGTACTATAACGGGGAGCCTGTTGTAGTCTTCTATAACCCGATGACAATGACAGGGTGGTCCTTAGGTGTAGTAATTCCCCGGAGCCTTCTGTTAGGGACGGTAATGAGGCAGCTGATCCTGAACACAGTGATTACTGCCGCTGTTGTCCTGTGCATTGCCTTTGTGGTATCACGGCTGATCCGGCAGTCGTTGGCGCCTTTAGGTCAGATGGAGAAAGTAGCTGGGCTGGTGGCAGCCGGGGACTTGACTGTGACTGTTGAAGGAAAGAGTGACGATGAGGTAGGTAGGCTTGCCCAGAGCTTTGCCCAAATGACAGAGCGCCTCCGGGCAATAGTTGCCAGCTTACAGGAATACTCTGATCAAGTGGCAGATATGGCTGCAGAGCTCTCTTCTTCATCCCAGGAAGTGGGAGCATCGGTTGAGCAGGTGGCGGCCAGTGCCAATCAGTTTGCTGGTACAGCTGCCAAGATGAGCAGCAATATCCAGTCAATGGCTGAGACCGCTGATCAAGTGTCAGAGACGGCAGCAATCGGTCATGAAGCAGTGGCAAAGGCCGTGGATGAGACCAAGAAGCTAAGGGAAGAACTGGCGAAGCTGGCCGGAGACATAGAGGATCTAGGCAGGGCTTCTCAGTCCATAGGCCAGATCGTTGGTATGATTACCGATATCGCTGATCAGACCAATCTTTTGGCTTTGAATGCTGCCATCGAGGCGGCGCGAGCTGGAGACGCGGGCCGGGGGTTTGCTGTGGTGGCCGACGAGGTGCGAAAACTAGCAGAACAATCGGGGCGAGCTGCTGCAGAGATTGGAGCTATTGTTGCCAGGATTCAACGGGAAACTGAGCAAACAGCGGCAGGTATGCAGAGGAGTGCTACCCAATCTGACTACACATTGGAGGTTGTCAACGCCAGTGGTGAGCGCCTGCAAGCCATCATCAGGCATACAGAACGTCTGGTTGCTCACCTGCGGGAGATAGCTGCCGGTACCGATGAGGTAAGCAGCGGCAGCCAGGAGATAGCGGCTGCGACAGAGGAACAGTCGGCCGCCATTCAACAGGTTGCCTCGGCCTCCCAAAACCTAAACAGGCTGGCTGGGGAGCTAAATCGCCTGGTTGGCCAGTTCAAGGTGGAACAATGAGTATTGACCATGGGCCGCTGCGCTGCAGCGGCCCATGATTTGTCTGCCGCACTAAAGAAGTCCATGAAAAAGCCCGCCGGGGCTGCGGCGGGTTAGGTAATAGGAAGGAGAAAGCATACATTCCTAGATGGTGTCTTGGCAGTTAATTCGTTGTCTATATTATAGAACAATTGGAAAGGACAGTCAAGCGAAACGGGAAGCTACGTACGCGTCAAGCTTTAGTAGGCGAGAGACCTCGCCACAATTGGTGTTCATAAAGCTGTGCTGAAGCCGCTGAGGTTCCGTAGAGCTATCACCCAGGGTTTCGTAGAGTACCCTAAGCTAGGC
>JAAZHE010000017.1 GCA_012510855.1 Bacillota bacterium
CCCTGGAGCAGGTGCTTTACTTTGCTTCCTATATAGTAATTGATCCTGGCGAGCCGCCGCTGACCAAGAAGCAGCTGCTCAATGAGCAGGAGTACCGGGAGAGCCGAGCCAAATACGGCGATGCTTTCCAGGCTGGTATGGGTGCAGAAGCCATTAAGCGGTTGTTGGAAGAGATCGATCTGGATGATCTAGCCCGGGAGCTCAGGACGGAGATCAGGGAAAGCAAGGGACAGCGCCGCACCCGGGCGATCCGCCGCCTGGAGGTTGTGGAAGGCTTCAGGAAGTCTGGAAACAGGCCTGAATGGATGATCTTGGATGTTATTCCGGTTATTCCGCCGGAGCTTAGGCCGATGGTCCAGCTCGATGGTGGGCGCTTTGCCACCTCCGACTTAAACGACCTCTACCGACGGGTGATTAACCGCAATAACCGGCTGAAACGGCTCTTGGAGTTGGGAGCTCCGGATATTATCGTTCGCAATGAAAAGCGGATGCTCCAGGAAGCAGTTGATGCCCTGATTGACAACGGCCGGCGGGGGCGGCCGGTGACTGGCCCCGGCAATCGGCCTTTGAAATCCCTGTCCGATATGCTCAAGGGCAAGCAGGGACGGTTCCGCCAGAATCTGCTGGGTAAACGGGTGGACTATTCAGGCCGTTCTGTGATCGTCATTGGTCCGGAGCTCAAGATGCACCAGTGCGGACTGCCCAAGGAAATGGCCTTGGAGCTGTTTAAGCCCTTTGTCATGAAACGGCTGGTGGATCTCGGCCATGCCCACAATATTAAGAGTGCCAAGCGGATGGTGGAGCGGGTCAGGCCCGAGGTTTGGGACGTGTTGGAAGAGGTCATTAAGGAGCACCCGGTGCTGCTCAACCGGGCGCCGACCCTGCACCGTCTGGGGATCCAGGCCTTTGAACCGGTACTGGTTGAGGGGCGGGCAATTCAAATTCACCCCTTGGTCTGTACCGCTTACAACGCAGACTTTGATGGCGACCAAATGGCTGTGCATGTGCCTTTGTCGGCTGAGGCCCAGGCAGAAGCACGGCTCTTGATGCTGTCCACCAATAATATCCTGTTGCCTGCCAGCGGTCGTCCAGTTACCACACCCACCCAGGATATGGTAATTGGCTGTTATTACCTGACGCAAGTAAAGAATGGAGCCCGGGGTGAAGGCCGCCGCTTCAGCTCTCCAGAGGAAGTGCACATGGCCTATGCAGATAACCAAGTGGATCTGCACGCTAAGATCACAGTACGCTGGAAAGGCGAAACCATTGAGACCACCGTGGGCCGTGTATTCTTCAATGAGGTTATCCCTGAGGAACTGGGCTTCTATAACGGCGTTGTTGGCAGCAAAGAGTTGGCCCAGCTGGTAGCCAAGCTCTACCGCCGCTTCGGCAGCACCCGAACAGCGGAGGTTTTGGATGAAATCAAGCGGTTGGGCTTTCACTTTGCAACGGTCTCCGGTACCACTGTGGCACTAAGCGATATCAACAGCCCGCCGGAGAAAGAAGAACTAATTGCTGCAGCTGAGGAGCAGGTGGAGACAGTTGAACAACAGCATCGGCGGGGCCTGTTGACTGCCGAGGAAAGATATCAGAGGATCTGCGATATCTGGACCCGGACCAAGGAAGAGGTCACCCGAGCCATGCGGGAACACATGGATCCCTTCAATCCCATCTGGATGATGGCCCGTTCCGGAGCCCGGGGTAATGAGTCCCAGCTCAGCCAGCTGGCCGGTATGCGGGGCTTGGTTGCGGATCCGACGGGTAAGACCATTGAGATACCCATTAAGGCCAACTTCCGGGAAGGGCTTACCGTATTGGAGTTCTTCAACTCTACCCATGGTACCCGGAAAGGTCTAGCAGATACTGCTCTTAGGACCGCGGATTCAGGTTATCTGACCAGACGGTTGGTTGATGTCGCCCAGGATGTAATTGTTCGGGAACACGATTGCGGTACTGACGAAGGAATTACTATTACTGCCATCACCGATGTGGGACGGGATGTTGAGCAAGTAATCGAGCCCCTGAGCGAACGGTTGGCCGGGCGGGTCGCGGCGATGCCCATTGTGCATCCAGAGACTGGAGAGGTCTTAGTGGAAGCCAACCAGATGATCGATGAGGATCTGGCGGAAGCGGTGGAAGCAGCAGGGATAAAGGAAGCCGTGATTCGGTCAGTGCTGACCTGCAAGACCCGTCATGGAGTCTGTGCCCGTTGTTACGGTCGCAACCTGGCTACAGGTAGACTGGTTGAGGTAGGAGAGGCTGTAGGCACCATTGCAGCCCAGTCCATCGGTGAGCCGGGTACCCAGCTGACCATGAGAACCTTCCACACCGGTGGTGTGGCTGGTGATGACATTACCGCCGGTCTGCCGAGGGTAGAAGAGCTCTTTGAAGCCCGCAAACCCAAGGGCCAGGCTATTATTACGGAGATTGCCGGTACGACCCGCATAGTGGAGAGTAAAGGTGTACGCAAGGTGATTGTCACCGATGAGCATGGAGAGGAAAGAAGCTATACCGTACCCTATGGAGCCCGCCTCAAGGTCAGGGATGGAGGCTATGTAGAAGCTGGCGATCAGTTGACCGAGGGTCCCGTTAACCCCCATGAGATTCTGAGGGTCAAAGGGGTGCGGGCAGTTCAGGCCTACTTGGTGCGGGAAGTCCAGGAAGTCTACCGTTCTCAGGGTGTAGATATCAATGACAAGCACATCGAAGTGATTATTCGCCAGATGCTGCGGAAGGTGAAGGTGGAGTCCCCTGGAGATACAGACCTATTGCCGGGCGGTTTAGTAGACGTATATGAGTTTGAAGATGAAAACCGGCGGGTTGCCGCCCAAGGCGGCAAGCCGGCGGAGGCCAAACCGGTCCTTCTGGGTATCACCAAGGCCTCACTGGCCACGGAGAGTTTCCTGTCGGCTGCTTCTTTCCAGGAGACCACCCGGGTGCTGACAGATGCCGCCCTCAAGGGCAAATATGATCCCCTCCTGGGGCTGAAGGAAAACGTAATCATTGGAAAGCTGATCCCAGCAGGCACCGGTATGTCCCATTACCGGTTGATACAGGTGAAGCCGGCCAACGGAGCCCTGCCAGAGGAGGCAGAAGGTATAGAGGAACAGGAAACGGTGGGAGCGGAAGCTACAACGGGTTGACAAAGTTGCCGGTCCCACCGGCTCTACCCTTGACAGGCAACTTCGGTGGTGCTAAAATGTGTGAGTGTGTGTATTGCTGGGGTTTACGGGCCGGATATTGGCAGGTAGGGGGAGTGTTCCAATGCCGGCTAGGTTAAAAGATGCCAAGCGTAAAGTGGTAGGCAGCAAACGCACATATCGGGCTTTAAAGGAAGGTCAGGTGGCTGTATGCTATTTGGCCTTGGATGCCGAATCCAGGATAATTGAACCCCTGAGGCGTCAATGCATGGAAATGGGCATTGAGCCCGTGTATGTAGATTCCATGAAACATCTAGGCAAATGTTGTGGAATTGATGTGGGGGCAGCAGCCGCCGCGATTCTCAAATAGTTGAAAAGGGGGGAACCACATGCCAACAATTAGCCAGCTGGTGCGCCATGGTAGAAAGAAGGTCAAAAAGAAGACTTCAGCCCCGGCTTTGCGATACCTTTACAACACGCTCAAGAACGAGCGGGTAGTCACTGAGGGCAGTCCTCAAAAGCGAGGGGTATGTACCAGAGTATATACCAGCACACCCAAGAAGCCGAATTCCGCGCTGCGAAAAGTGGCCCGTGTCCGGCTTACCAACGGCATTGAAGTTACGTCCTATATCCCCGGCGAAGGCCACAA
>JAAZHE010000177.1 GCA_012510855.1 Bacillota bacterium
GCTCCAAAGTCTTGATATCCTCTACAAAATCCAGTACACTAGGGTTGAGGGCGATGTCTATGCCATCGCTCTTCATGAGACCTCGCTCCTTTCTGTCTATCTGTTGGTGCGAGGTCTCTATTTTTATTTCCACACGCGTTTTCCCTGCCACCGCCTACCAAAACTTTACACTAACAAGCCATGAATGAGATCCTTTAGATCTCCACTAAACCAATGGCTTCCGGCTTAGAGGTTGTTCTAAGTGTATTATAGACACAGGCATCCTTCAATACCGCAGGAGCAGCAGAATCTACCACCAATAATCATCTTCATACAATTGCGCTTTACGGGCACCGGCCCACTTCCGCAGCCAGTATCTTTCTGGTTCCGGAATTGGACCACTGGACCCCTCAATCACATGATAGCCATCGGGTCCGTCTTCCAATGTGAACGCATACTCTTCACCAGTATCACCATCGTACTCCACTATCAGCTGGCCGTGGATCTGCCATTTGCTGCGGGCAGGGTCCCAGTTGCAGCGATTGATCTCAGCATGGCGCTTGACAGGAGTAGAACCCGAAAGAGCCTGAGTCGATCTTTGTCTGTCTTTGTCCATTTCTACTACCTCCATATAAGTACTCTCGTCTGTTAGAGCCACATCGTCCCCCAAGCTCCTCCTTCGCCCAGGTATACTCCCTCTCCCTCACCAATAGAATGTAGAGACAACTGCAGCCCAGGGGTGACACTGTCGTGTTCTATACTTCTCGGTATCTGCGAACAACTCGACCTGCCATGGTTGGACCTGATGTTTACTGGGTTAAGGTTGTGCTGGCGGAGCTGGGGTTTCTCAACCGCGAAGCAGTGCTTTCCTGGGAGTTCGATACTCAAACAGAGGCCGCCGTTCTCAGGTTTCAGAGAATGCACAACCTGCCGGTTGACGGCATTGTCGGCCCCAGTACCTTTCGAGCCCTGTGGACCCTGTGCGGACACCGTATCCCTTGTGATGAAAAACCACGACCCCTAAGCAGTGGCGGTACCCATCACTATCCCGCTGCTCTCCTTCATGTCGATGGCGGCCGCTGTCTCCTGCATCATTACGTAGAGGGCCACCTTCAAGGTTCCTATCCCGTTGCCCTAGGTTCTCCCAATACCCCGACACCCAACGGTTACTGGTACGTGATTTCCCGGGAGATCGACCCAGGTGGGTTCTTTGGTAGTAGATGGTTAGGGCTTTCCATACCTTTCGGTGCCTACGGCATCCACGGAACAGATAATCCCGAATCCATTGGGAAAAGGGCAACCCATGGTTGCATATACATGCTCAACTCCCACATAGAAGAGCTGTTTAACCATGTTCAGCTCAATACCCCTGTTGTAATCACAGGACCGGCTGCTATAGGCCGCATGCTGCAGCCCGGTGTTCTGCCTGGCCGAGATATCCAAAGGGTCCAGACAATCCTCCACGCGCTGCAGATTTTTCCCGGCCATCCCGACGGCCGCTATACCCCTGCCACAGCTGCAGCAGTAGCTTCTTTTCAAAAGCTAGAGGGTCTTCACATTAGCGGCCAGGTGTGCCCCTTTACCTATGAAGCTTTGGAGAAAGCCTACGATATCGCCATGGGAGCTGTCCGGCCGTAGGCACCTGCCCACCAGTCAGCCTATTTTTACCGCAGGATAAACCATGCCCCCGCAGCCAGCAGCGCTCCGCCCACCCACCGGCACCAGGTGAAAGGTACTGCTTCGAGACCAAACAGCCCAAAATGGTCAATGAGACAAGCAGTGAGCACCTGAGCTGTAATGATCGCCGTGGTAGCTGCAGCTGCGCCGACCTTGGGTATACTGGCCGCTACGGTGTAGATGATGGCAACTCCCAAGACCCCGCCCAACCACGTATACCACGGCGCCTCCAGCAGCTTTCGCAGACTGCCGTCTCCAATAAAAGGCAGCAAGCCAGAGACCAGCAGTGTACCTGTAATCTGCACTAGGAAAGTAGCCTCCCATAACCCAGCTACCTTTCCCAAGGCTGAGTTCAAAGTCCCCTGCAACGCCATGAGGGCTCCTGCCAAGGCGGCAACCAAAAGGGCAGCCAGTTGGCCCGTCAAGACTCCAACCTCCCGCAACATAATCGATCAGACCGGTTACCGGTCTAGTATCTGCACCATATGCCGGATTGTATGCTGGGAAGGGTTTCCTTTGGTTTGCACGAAATATGCCTGTAGAATCAGAAGCTTCGATGGGGAAGTGAGCCAAATTGCAGCAGCCTCTAACTTATGCCTTGGATGTCGGGACAAGGACGATCGCTGGCGTCGTAATGGAGCCGCTGGCCGATAGATATCGGATCTTGGCAGCTAAGGTTGAGGAACAGGAACCAGGTGCCATGCAAGATGGGCAGATCCATGACATAAAGAGGGTAGCCAGGACCATCAGCCGGATTACCGATGAGCTTGAGCAGGAGTTGGGACAGATTCCAAAACAAGTGGCAGTTGCTGCAGCAGGGAGAACCCTCAAAACCATGATGGGCAGTGCTGCACTGCCGGTGTCGCCCCTGGAGCCCATCGATGAGCACACTGTCCAAGCTCTAGAAATGCAGGCTGTAACAGACGCGAGGGCAAACCTAAACTCATCATCAGGTAGCACCTCCCAGGGAAGCTGGGCATCGACTGACATCTTTGTCGGCTATAGTCCCATCACCTACTATCTGGACAACGAACCCATCACCAGCCTCATCGGCCACCGGGGAACAACCATAGGCGTTGATGTCCTTGTAACTTTTCTCCCCAGAATAGTCATAGACTCTCTGTCAGCTGCCTTGACTGCCGCCGGTTTAGAAATCGGTTCCCTGACTCTAGAGCCCATTGCCGCGATCAAGGCCGCTATCCCCCCTTCTATGCGCCGACTCCGCCTAGCTCTAGTCGATGTTGGGGCTGGAACCTCCGATATAGCACTAACTCGAGACGGTACAGTTGTCGCCTACGGCATGGTCTCAATAGCCGGCGATGAAGTCACTGAGGCCCTGTGTCAGCATTATCTCCTGGACTTCCAACAAGGCGAGAAGCTAAAGCGCCAATTCCAGCGGGATGAAAGACTATCTGTGACCAACGTATTAGGGCAAAAGATAATGCCTCAACCCCGGGAAGTTGCCCAGGTGATGATGCAGGCTGTCAAAGGGTTGGCCAGCGCCATCAGCGAGGAATGCCTCCGCTTGGGCGGATCCGCTCCGCAAGCGGTGATCTGTATTGGAGGAGGCAGCCTCACTCCCTTCTTTACTGAGACCCTGGCCCAATATTTGAAACTGCCTAAAGACCTTGTGGCAGTAAGAGACCGAAATGCCCTTGCCAATGTAGAGGGCTGTGAAGATATTCTGTCTGGACCTGACTGCATAACCCCCATCGCCATCGGCATCAATGGGATATCCAGTACTTCTGTTTTTTTACCGGTTACAGTTAACGGACGGAAAGTACGTATCCTCGGAACTTCTACACCGACTGTGAAGGAAGCTTTGCTGGCCGGCGGGATCGGAATTCGGGAGCTACGGGGTAAACCGGGAGCCGCCCTCACCGTAACAATTAACGGTGAGATGAAGATCATCCCAGGTTCTTTAGGAAAACCGGCCGTTGTGCGGATGAATGGACAAGTAGTTGACCTGGATACCATCATCGAAAGCGAGGCGGAAC
>JAAZHE010000178.1 GCA_012510855.1 Bacillota bacterium
GATCTGGGAACCTCCCATATTGGCAGCATGTTCACTGGTGGTGACTACATCATCGAAGGAGACTTTGCCGGCTTCTATTGCTTCCAATGCTAGCACCAAGGTCATGATTTTGGTGATGCTGGCCATGGGAAGCGGAACGTGCATGTCTTTTTCGTATATCACGTCACCTGACCTGGCCTCCATCAGGACAGCTGCCTTCGCCGATATGTTAAGTTCTTGGCCCTGGACTGGTACGACGCCAATGGTAGTAAGGCAGAGTGCAGTCAGCAAGATGATAGCGGCGGTCCTCTTCTGGACAAATGACAATTAAATCCCTCCTCTGCCGTATCTCTTCTGCATCGTTTCATACTGCTACATTGTATAAGCTATGTCTTGTTGGCAGTGGTTATGCCAGAATTCACCTGGAAACACGCGCCAGGATCAGGGAAAGGGGCTTTGCGGGGTGCTCCTCTATCTCGACGGAAGCTTCGATCTTCTGAGCAGCCTTCTTAACTGCTTCAGTAGTAGGTCCATAGACCTTTGCTATTAACTGTCCTGCTTGAATCTCATCGCCCACTTTAACGAATACCTCTAGACCGGCACTTAGATCGATGTCGTCCTCTATCCGCTGCCGCCCGGCCCCCAGCTCCATGGCGATAAGGCCGATCCTCTTGGTATGTATGCGGGTTACATAACCGGATCCGACTGCGGTAACATCTGAACACACCGGGGCCTGAGGTAAGAGCTCAGGTTCTTCGATAACCCTTGCATCTCCGCCTTGGGCCTCAACCATTGCCCGGAATTTTTGTAGCGGCAGCCCCTTATCCATGACCTCCAGGAGCAGCCGTCGGCCTTCTTGGGGAGTGTCCACTTTTTCTGCCTGAACCAGCATTTCAGCACCAAGGGCCAAGCAAAGTTCGGTCAAATCCTCAGGGCCGTTTCCTTGCAAGGTCTCGATGGCCTCCCGGACTTCCAGGGCATTGCCAACGGCAACCCCCAGGGGTTGGTCCATATTGGTGACTAAGGCTGTAGTGCGGCGGCCGGTCTTGGCTCCGATATCCACCATGGTCTCGGCCAAGAGCTTCGCCTTGGGCAATTCCTCCATGAAGGCTCCGCTGCCTGTCTTCACATCCAAGACAATGCGGCTTGCTCCAGCAGCTATCTTCTTGCTCATGATGGAGCTGGCAATCAACGGGATGGAATCCACCGTGGCTGTCACATCCCGGAGGGCATATAGTTTCTTGTCAGCCGGTACCAGATTGCCGGTCTGCCCCACGATAGCCAGTCCAGCTTTTGCGACAGTCTGCAGGAACTCGGCTCTGGTCAAATCGAACCGAAATCCCGGGATGGAACTCAGTTTATCTAGGGTGCCGCCGGTGTGACCCAAGCCCCGGCCGGACATCTTGGCTATTCTCACCCCAGCTGCCGCGACCCACGGGAGCAGCACTAAAGTGGTCTTATCTCCTACTCCTCCGGTAGAGTGCTTGTCTACCAATTGATCTCCCAACTCCGGCCATGTCAGTACTTCCCCGGAATCCACCATGGCCATGGTGAGCTCTGCGGTGGCTTGTGGGCTGAGTCCCTGGAAATAGACAGCCATGCACCAGGCCGCCATCTGGTAATCGGGTATCTGGCCCTTCGTATATCCATCAATCAAGAACCGGATTTCCTCCCGGGATAGCTCAAGGCCGTCTCGGGTCTTGGTAATGATGTCATACACCCTCATGGAACTCACGCTCCCCCTCTACTCCAGGTTGGAGGCTAGAACGCCCCAGAAACTGGTACCTGGCCCTCCCCAGGAAAGACCAAAGGCTTGGGCAACGGATGCAGCTACATCGGCAAAGGTCTGCCGGACTCCAACAGGAATACATGCGCTTAGGCGTGGGCTGGTCACCAACAAGGGCACGTACTCCCGGGAATGGTCTGTGCTCGCGGTGGTTGGATCGCAGCCGTGGTCGGCTGTGATGATGAGCACGTCACTAGGGGCAAGCTTTTCCAGAATAGGTCCCAGTTTTGAATCCAGTACTTCCAGGCCCCTGGCGTAACCTTGCACATCATTGCGGTGTCCCCAAAGGGTGTCAAAATCCACGAAGTTGGCAAAGATGAGGCCTGCATCCCGCAGCTCATCCATGGCCTCCAGTACGGCTTCTTGCACTTCACCGTTGTTGTGGGCTGAAAAAGCCTTAGTTATTCCCCGCCCTGCGAAAATATCGGGAATCTTGCCGATGCCGTACACAGCATAGCCTGCTTCGACCAGATAGTCCAGTATAGTCGGTTTTACCGGGGCTAAGCTGAAATCCCGGCGGCGCTCTGTTCTTTGAAAGGCCTCAGGCTCTCCGAAAAAGGGCCTGTCCCTGACCGTTCCTACTCCGTGCTCGCCCTGAAACAGCACTCTAGCTATCACCCAAATCTCATAGAGTCTATCAACACTGATGATCTCCTCATAAGCTGCAATTTGGAACACGCTGTCAGCCGAGGTGTATACTATGGGGAATCCTGTTGCCATGTGTTCTTCCCCAAGCTCTTTAATAATCTCAGTGCCAGATGCTGGCTTGTTTCCCAAGACTTTGGTGCCAATCCTTTGCTCAAAGGCGCTGATCACCTCTTCAGGAAATCCGTTGGGATAGACTGGAAAAGGCCTGTCCAAAATGACTCCCATCAACTCCCAATGACCCGTAGTTGTATCCTTGCCTGGAGACTTTTCTGCCATTTTGCCCCAAGCTGCCTTGCAGGCTTTGGTAGGACGGACCCCTTTAATGGGCACGATGTTGCCCAATCCCAGCTTCTCTAGGTGCGGCAGGTGCAGCCCTCCTACAGCTTCAGCTAGATTGGGCAAGGTAGCACTACCTTCATCACCGTAGTCCGCCGCATCCGGCAGTTCGCCAACTCCTACGCTGTCCAAAACTAAGACTATGATCCTGTGCTTGTCCATACCCTGTACCTCCGATCCCACAATCCGTGGGGGCACGGTGTCCTTCTCTCTATACAGCTATATAGTGTGTAGACACCGATTATATTCCAGCAAGCATTCCCTTTAAGTCAATTATAGCCGCAAGACTAGGGTCCCTTGCACTGAACAGACTCGTGTGACTTCCCGACATTACACAATTGATGCTTCGGTAAAAACTTCTAGATTGGCGGCTAGTTACCTGCTCCAGGATATGCCAGAAGCTTATGCGATTTCAGCCCCTCCATAAAGAAAGAAGCCGCGAGCTGTATCTGCGGCTCATCAAGGAATCTGCAGTTTGAAGGTAGGTATTCTTCAGGCAAGATGGGTGGTTCGGTCTCTTTCCTGTCAGTCCTGGGCCAACCGGTGATTAGCCAAAGGGCGAGGATGATTATCACCAAGATGATCAGCGGTTTGGCAATTGCCTTTAGGTACCTGCCTAATCCCCGCAAGGAGATTACCCAAATCACCGCAAATCCCCCATTTCATCCAAGGAGTGTTGGACAACAACTGCCTAGGCGGCTTGCTTAAGGTAACGGGACGCCGTTTCGATCAGTGTTGGTGTGATGAAGGTCTCCACCAGGGTTGCCGCGCCTATTAGTCCGCTTGCTCCCATGGTCAGCAGGGTGGCTCTGAAAAACTGCTGGTACATGTTGATGTCCCGGCGTCCCATAAGGGTTCGCAAAGCGGACCAGGAAAAACTCAAGGACGCGCCGCCGGCCAAGATAACGGCGGGGACTGCCAGCAGGTTATGTGGAACTACTGATACAACTGCTAAGGCAACTCCTTTGAAGACCATCTCCTCTACCATGAAACCCACGGTAAATCCCAAGACAAAGCCCCGCAGAAAGAGTAGGGCCAGGACCAAGGGTGCTCCCAATACCGATAGTCCCAAGAGCCATATCAGTCCTATGGTCTTGGTGATGTTCTGGAGAAAGATTTGGCGCACTGCCACAGGTGAGTCTACGACTTCAGTTCCCGGTAATTCTTCAAAGAGGGTCTGAATGTAGCCTGCCAAATCATTCCGCTGCTCGGCACTTAAAGCCTTAACGGCAAAGGCTCCGGCAATTGTACCCATGACGAAGACCACAAAAACGAACATATATACAGCGGTGCGGCGGCGAAAATAGCCTTGTAGAGCTCCCGATACTTGCCTGGCCATGACAGTGACTCCCCCCTGCCCCACTGCGGTTCCTACTCGTCACACCATCCTTATGCGTCCTCCAAAGGGTTTATGCTACGGAGTTAAACTAGGTGAGAAACATCATTCACACTGATCAACTCAAGGTCCTCGAGGTGAGTGCCTTGGACAATGGTAATGCCGCCGTTGTCCAAGGCATGATGGGGGTAATCTTGGCCGTCAATCCACGCCAAGAGAGCCCTGAGAAGCCCTCCGTGGGACACCACGATCCCTGTGTGCCCTTGATATTCAGTTAGCACCCAATCCAAAGCCTTGATGCTTCTTTCCCTCAGTTGCGCCAAGGTTTCACCCCCGAGGGGAGCTGTTGACATAGGGTTTTCTCGGTTCGCCTGCCATTCCTGAGGATAGAGCTCTTGGATCTCAGCTCTAGTGAGGCCTTCCCAACGCCCGTAATTCCGCTCCCGCCAGAGGGGACAGCTGATCACTGGGAGACTTAGCTTTTTCCCGATGGGTGCTGCGGTGTCCAAAGCACGGCTCAGATCACTGCTGATCAAGAAACTGGCTCTTACATCGGCTAGACGCTCTGCTGTTCGTTGGGCTTGCTCTCGACCTTTGTCGGTTAGGGGGATGTCTGTTTGGCCTTGATACCGCTTTGCTTGGTTCCACTGGGTTTCGCCGTGTCTGACCAGGTAGATCTTCGTCACTTGACCGACTCTCCTTCAGCGTCCCTAGTACTCCTTAACCCGACCATAACGCCCACCGCCACCTTCCGCCACCGCTAGATGGCCTTCTCTGGCCGCAACAATGTTTTCGGCCACTTTGGTTCCGACAACGTCCTCTAGCTCTTCCAAGGACGTTCCATGGAGGATCTCCATTTCGGTGCCGAAAACCTCCAACAGCTTTTTCAGGGTCTTCTTGCCGACACCAGGGATGAATTCCAAGGGCACTTGATGAATATAAGGGGGACGGTGCGGCGGATGTATGGGTTCCTCCTCATCGGCGATAGCTGCGATACGGTCCAGTACACCTACCACTATTTTATCGCTGCCGCACTTACTGCATTGGTAAATAGGCGGAGCACCCGCAACCACTGTGTCACACCTAAGGCAGTAGGTCCGGTGATACTTGCCCAAACGGGGATCTAGCCCGTAATTGGCCAGGATCAGGTTGTCCGGGTCACCGGCCAGTGCTTTAGCAAAATGGGCAAAATCCGGCCTGACGAGCTGGAGCTTGTTGTACTCCCGGGCGATTTTGGGAAGGGAATGGGCATCGGAATTGCTCAGAAACCGCAAATGGGACAATTCATGGAGCCTATCGGCCAAGTCAGTATCGGCACTTAACCCCAGCTCGAGGGCAGCGAAGTCAATGCCGATTTCGGCTAAGCGCTTTACGCAGTTGCCGTAAACGCTCTTGAAGGGCGTAAAGGCATGGGCTGGCAGGAAAATCCCTCCAAGTTCACTGACTACGAATTCGTTGAGTTCCCGAATCTCGAGACTGGCCCGCTGGGAGCTGAGGGAGATATTGGTAATAGCATGGGACAAGAACTGACTGAGTTCTTCCATGGTCTCCAAAGAAGGAGTAAAGGCCAAGAAGTGGGCACTGCCGCCTGCTGGTCCACTAAGCTCAATCTCCGCCCCCAACAGCAGGGTGGCTTTTCCCCGATAATCCAGGCCTCCCCCTGGGAGAGCTGTCAATTCGCCCCCATCAACTAGTGCTCTAAGATCCTCAAGTACAGGTGGAGATGCACAGTCGACGATTCCAGCGATGTGTATTCCTTTTCGTTCTGAGCATTCCTTGAGAATTCCCTCTACGGTCAACGCTTGTGAGGCAGTGATCTTAACCGGAGCGCCACATCGGGCTCGGCCGATATGGATGTGCAAATCAGCAAAAAAGATCAACAAGAATACCTCCCGGTTCCCAAAAGGCTGCGGCTGGGACGAAGCCTTTTCGCTCTTTGAATTGTAACATCCCCTGCAAAATACCAAAAAGGCGCCTTACCTGTCAAGGCAGCGCGGTAAGGGGCACTCCCCAACAGTAAGGCGCTAGATGTCCAGCAAAGCTTCTTCCAAGCACTTATTTATGCTGCAACCACTGCGCTGCGAGCCATCCTGCGGCGCCTCCCGCCCGGAAAAAGGCCGGATCATCCGCCGGCTTTCTTCCCATGGAGGTGACTGTCACCTGGTATTGTTCCAGAAGTTCTAGGGTTCGGTCACCCCTCACCCAGTGGATATGGTGGCGCTGCTGAAAGCCTAATTCTTCCACTCTCCGCCGCAGCTTTTCACCCTCATCGCCGCTTAGTTCAGGAAAAGGAAGGTGACACGGGCTGTGGCAGAGCCGCATCAGGGCGGTAAAAGTGTGGTGACTTACACCGTAGTGGCCGGGCCTAGTATCTCTAAAACTAATCCGGGGAACAGCTATCGCCCTTCCCCCCAGGCAGTTGACGGCATCTAGGATAGGTGCTGTCTCTAAAGCTGTAGTACCGAAAGAGGTTCCTGTTCCTACAACTCCAGGTCCCATGGCAACCATGCAAGCGTGGGCTTTAGCTACGTGTCTTGCTGCTAAGAGACCCGAATAGATGTTTACTGCCTCAAGCTCACCGCCAAAGGCGTGTCCTACAGTGATGGTGGTAGAGATAAGACCCTTTTCCCTGAGTGAAGCCGCCAGTTTACTGAAAGCCAGCGGCAGGGCGGCACCGTCGGTCATCAGGTATGCTAAGTGACCTTGTCCTTCGGCAAAGTGGCGGAATGCTACGGCGATGGGTGCAATAAGACTGTGGAGGCTTGCCACAATCACCGGCATGCCGGCTAGAGAGTCGGCTTCTTGGATGACGGAATGATAGGGACTGTTTTCCTCTTCCACTGAAAGGACAGCTAGCTGTAGAGGTGTGTACCGAAGCTTCATGATATGGCCGTTGAAGCCGGGCTCGTGCTTAGCTTCAACTTGCTCTTTGCCGTGCTGTTGGGAAATGGAGCTGATAACAAAGTGCACTCCGCCGGTCCCCAAGTCTAAGTCCACCGCGGTGGTGTTCAGCTCCACCAGGTCTCCCACGGAGACGTCTGTGCCAAGCTGCCGATAGTTAACGGCATAGGTCAACTCACCGTCAATCTCCACTTCTAGTTCTTGCATATGTACAGTGGTTTGTTTGATGCTGTGCACTTTTCCCCAGGTGCGGTTGAGCATGGTTATTCCCCCGAGCCCTTTTATTTGCATTGAATAGTGTTACAATATTAAGATTGCCATGAACTATGGGGAACATGCCCGTGGTAGGAGCAACCACCTGAGGAAGGGGGTGACTAACCCCGAGGCTCTGCAAAAACACCTAAGAAAGATAAAATTCCGCTGGGTAAGGAATTCCCCGCGGAAACTCGCTGCACTAATTCACAACCAACATCTCATTAATTCCTGTAGGTTCTGCATATCCAGGTAACCGGATATGCAGACCTTGTCCACCGCCTTAGCCGGCGATCAACCTCTAGGCTCTCGGCCGTTTTCCTCGGCCGTTGCGACCCTTCTTATTCTCACTGGCCTCCAAGGCTTCAGGACGGGCGAGATTGATTCGACCCATGTGGTCGATTTCAATCACCTTGACAGTGATGGTCTCTCCGACCTGAACTACATCTTCCACTTTGGCCACCCGACCTTTGGCTAGCTTCGAAATATGCAGCAGGCCCTCCTTGCCGGGCAGTAGTTCCACAAAGGCACCGAAGTCTACGATCCGCTTAACCGTTCCCAGGTAAGTTTCACCAACTTCGACATCCTTTACTAGAAGCTCAATCATCTTCTGAGCCCGATACCCCGCTTCTTGGTTGGTGGAAGCTACATAAACACGGCCATCATCTTCGATATCGATGGTAACACCGGTCTCATCGATGATTTTCCTGATGGTCTTACCCCCTGGACCGATGACATCCCTAATCTTGTCCACTGGAATCTCCATAGTGAAAATCCTCGGTGCGTATGGTGACAACTCTGCCCTCGGGGCATCGATGACCTCTAGCATCTTCTGGAGAATATACAATCGTCCTTCTCTGGCTTGCGCCAAGGCCTGCTGCAGGACGTCCCAGATAACGCCTTGGATCTTGATATCCATCTGCAGAGCTGTGATACCCCGTTCCGTTCCTGCTACTTTGAAATCCATGTCGCCCAAGGCATCCTCCATACCCTGGATGTCTGAGAGAATGGAAAACTCATCGCCATCTTTGACTAAGCCCATGGCGATGCCTGCCACCGGACGGCTAATAGGAACACCGGCATCCATGAGGGCCAGAGTACTGCCGCAAACACTGGCCATCGAGGACGAACCGTTAGATTCTAGCACCTCTGATACCAAGCGAATGGTATACGGGAACTCGTCTTCGCCAGGAACCATGGGCAGCAATGCCCTTTCTGCCAAGGCTCCATGGCCGATTTCCCTACGGCCGGGACCTCGGATAGGACGGACTTCCCCGACGCTAAAGGATGGGAAATTGTAATGATGGATGTAGCGCTTGCTTTCTTCGTAACCTAGGTCATCCAAGAGCTGTTCATCAGACTTTACGCCTAATGTACAAGTTGTGAGCACTTGGGTCTGTCCCCGGGTAAAGACCGCGGAACCGTGGGCTCGGGGCAAAATGCCTACCTCGCAGGTTATCTGTCGAATCTCGTTTAGCGCTCGCCCATCGGGTCTCCGCTTTTCATGAATGATCATGTTCCGCACGATCTCCTTGATCAAGGCGGCAATCACTTGATCAAGGCACTGCTGCTTTTCGGCAAAGGTCTCCTCACCAAATTCCTCCATAAATTCTGCGTGGAGGGTCAGCCGGACATTGTCTACATCTTCTTCCCGACTCAGCTTATCAGCGTTGCGCAGGGCTTCATTAAGTCGGTCTGTGCCCCTTTCCCGCACCCACTGTTCCACTGCAGAATCGATCTCGGGCGGCTCAAATTCCTTTTTCGGCTGTCCAATCTGTCTGACTATTTCCTCTTGAAATTCCACCAGAGCTATTACGTATTGGTGTCCAAACTTAATTGCTTCTAGAATAACGTCTTCAGGAACTTCATTGGCTCCGGCCTCCACCATAGTTACCGCATCCTTGGTGCCCGCGACAACCAAGTGGAGATCGCTCTTTTGCTGCTGTTCACAGGTTGGATTAATGACGAACTGACCGTCAACTCTGCCGACGATAACGCCGCCTACGGGTCCGTTGAAGGGAATATCAGAGATGCATAGCGCGGCGGAAGCTCCTATGAGAGCGGTAATGTCAGGAGCATTGTCTTGGTCCACTGAGAGAATTGTTGCTACAATCTGGACATCGTTGCGCATGCCTTCGGGGAACAGGGGTCTTAGAGGGCGGTCAATCATTCTCGCTGCTAGGATAGCGGCCTCACCGGGACGACCTTCACGACGCCCCCAGCCGCCCGGCACCTTTCCGACTGCATACATTCGCTCTTCGTAATCAACCAGCAAAGGGAAGAAATCTATCCCCTCGCGAGGTTCTTTGGCCATGGTGGCTGTCACTAGCACTACGGTGTCTCCATACCGCATAAGTACGCTGCCGTTGGCCTGTTTTGCCAGGGCGCCGGTCTCGACCGTTAGTGTTCTCCCTCCCAGTTCCAGCTGGAATTCCTGTTTCATTGTCTGTACCTCCTTGGGGTTCAATGGCCACTCTGGCCGCACTCGCCCGGCATTGACTTGTTCCTCCTAATCAAGTATACCGGCCGTTATGATAGTATCTTCTTGTTTTCCCTTGGGCATTCCACCCGGGAAATGTCAGAGTGGTCATGTGAAGAAGGAGCGGGGTTACCGCTCCTTCAATTACGATTAC
The DNA here is from genome assembly GCA_012510855.1 of Bacillota bacterium. GTDB lineage: Bacteria > Bacillota > Limnochordia > DTU087 > DTU087 > DTU087. The sequence continues at coordinate 9,872 of JAAZHE010000178.1, forward strand.
CCTCGTATGCCGAGTTTGGCGACAAGGGTCCGATACCGTTCAATGTCCCGTTCTTTAAGATAGTCGAGCAGCCCTTTCCTCTGACCAATCATTTTCAGCATGCCCCGTCGAGAATGATAGTCCTTCTTGTGAACCTTCAGGTGCTCAGTCAGATCATTGATCCTCTTGGTCAGAATAGCTATTTGCACTTCAGGTGACCCAGTATCGGATTCGTGGAGCTTAAACTCATCAATGATCTGACGCTTGATATCTTTGTCCAGAGCCACTAGCTTCACCTCCTATATTAGAAATCCCCCCAGCCCAGAACGACGTTGGAGGAGTTCGCCGAACCGAGTCAAGGGTTCTAAACACCGTATTCACTATACCATAAAGCTTAGAGGCTGTAAATCTTTTCTGTTGAGGAAGAACTGCTAATACTCCCTACCCGGGTATGGAAGAGTCTGCGGGTTGTCTCAATATCTGAAGCCACCTGCTCCTGCAATTCCTCACCACTTGCGAACTTGCGGATGGGACGAAGATACCGATGAAATGAGATCTCCAGCTCTCTACCGTAATAGTTGGCCTCGTGGTCCAGCACATGCACTTCTACTACCCTGGCCTGTCCGTCAAAGGTTGGCTTGTTGCTGATGCTCAAGACTCCCACTGACTCCTGCCTGCTATCGGGTCCGTCACCACCTTTAGTTGCTATTTCCCGGACCGTGACTGCGTAGACTCCATCCTTGGGTATTAACCGACTTTCATCAACTTCCAGATTGGCGGTGGGAAACCCGAGTTTTCTGCCTCGGCCTTCACCTTGGATAACGGGTCCCGCTAAACGATAAGGACGACCCAACAGCTCGGCAGCGGTCTCCACTTTTCCCTCCTGGAGCAGACCTCTAATCCGGGTACTGGAGACTTTTTCGCCGCCGACTACCACAGATGGGACTGTGACCACCGTTTCTATTCCCCACAGGAGGCCTTCCTTGCGCAGTATTTCGGTAGTGCCTCTGCTCCTGTATCCAAAGGTAAAATCCTCACCGGCTGCCACGGCTACGACTTGCAGCTGGTCCACTAGAATCTTCTTGACGAACTCTTCCGGTTCAAGTCTAGCCAGCCTTTCATCGAAGACCAGCTCTATCACAGCCTCAATGCCGAGTTCCCACATGTACTGTCTCCGCTCAGGTGCTGCCGTAAGCAGCGGCGGCACTGCATTGGGTCTAACAATAGAAAGAGGATGGCGGTCAAAGGTAACCAGTGCCGGTATCGCTCCGCGGGAAACTCCAAGTTCTACCACTTGAGCTGCAATTGCCTGGTGTCCCAAATGCATTCCATCGAAAAAGCCCAATCCGGCTGCTAGTTTTCTATTGCAAACACTGCTGGTAATCCTGCCATCCCGCCAATAGATCTGCAAACCACACTCACCCCTGGTTTAGGTTCCACCTGATACTATTCCGAGGCTAAAGGAAGCAGCCTCACCGGCTGCAGCAATCCCCCGGCATCATTCCGGTTGGCACGGCCAATCCCTAGGAAGCGGCCTCGGCCGTCATATACTCTCAGCAGGTTTTCTAACCCCGGATGGTCTTGGACACTGGCCGTTACATCCGTGTCAACCGGTTCAAGCCACTTCTCCACTTCCTTGAGCGGCACCCAACTGCCGTGACCTAGACGACGGGCTGCTGTGCCGCTTAACACAGCTCCAGGAAGATGACCCACGCCTCGGTCCATGGGGATCAAGACAGATAAATTCGTCAGTGTACTTGCTTCTGTTTTTGCACTGGTTTTTTCCAGAACTGCCTTCTCCAACTCCTCCAAAGTGAGGGCATCCTGCAGCGACCAAGGACCAACCCTTGTGCGAATTAGAAAGGACATGTGGCTCGGCACCTGGAGATATTCACCGATGTCCTCACAAAGAGTACGAATGTACGTTCCTTTAGTGCACGTTACGTCAAAGAGGAGTCTATCGCCATACTGCCACTTTCCCCGGTGCCATTTACCTACGGGAGCGAGTTTCAGGATCTTGACCCGCCTGGGCTTTCTTTCAACTGTCTTTCCCTCTCGAGCCAATTGATATAGTCTCTGCCCTTGATGCTTTAACGCGGAAACCATGGGCGGAATTTGGTCTATCTCGCCCTGAAAAGCGCCAAGGGCATCTGACAGGTCTTCATCTGTAAAGGAAAACTCCCGAGCTTCCTTAACTAGTTCTCCGCCGGCATCTTGGGTGTCGGTGGATCTTCCAAACCAGAGCTCTGCCCGGTAGGTCTTGATGTGATTCTCCATATAGGGGATCAGCCGGGTGGCATTCCCCAAACACACCACCAGGATGCCGGCTGCACCCGGGTCCAGGGTGCCGGTATGCCCAACCCGCCGTTCCCGCAGCTGTCGTCTGACTAGATTCACCACATCATGGGAGGTCATTCCCGGGGGTTTGAGAAGCACTAGAATACCATCCATGGTCTTGGCCCCCTTGGTTATTCAGACCCATTGCCGGGACTAGCGGCCAGTAACTCAGCGGCTGCCTCTAGCACCATGGCTTTGGCCTCTGGTAATGGCTTATCAATGGTGCAACCCGCTGCGTGCATATGGCCGCCACCCCCAAACAGAGCTGCTAGTTTACTCGCGTCTATGTTGTCCCGGGAACGAAAACTAACCTTGGTTTTCGCCGCATCCAGCTCTCTAAACATGATTGCCAGCTTCACCGTTTTGATCATCCGGGGATACTTGATTAGATCTTCAGAGCGCTGACCACTCCACTGTCTTTCGCCGAGCATGGTCTTAGTCACGGTGATCCAGCTCATCTCACCCCGGGGGCTGATCTCTAAGGTGTCCAGGGCGGCACGGAGAAAGTCGACTTCTTCGTATGCCCTGTTTTCGTAGAGATGGACAGCTATCTCGGCAGGGTTTGCCCCGTGTTTAACCAGCTCACTGGCTGCAGCCAGCACCCTGCTGTTGGTATTGCTGTAGCGAAAGGTTCCCGTATCGCCGGCCAACGCGGCATACAGGTTGGTCGCCATAGCCTCGGTCAAGGAAACATGCAGGTATTCAGTGAGCAGTTGGTAGATGATCTCGCCGGTGGCTGCAGCCCTTGGGTTTATGTAAAAGGCCTGGCCAAACCCCAGATTGGTCCCGTGGTGATCAATATTGATTATCGGCACGCCGGACTTCAGATATGAAACCAGTCCCCCGCACCGATCTGGCTCACAATCTTCCACAATGACTGCATCTACATGAGGACTAAAACCTTCAGTGAAAACTGCGCATGATTCTATGCCAGGCAGGAACTCAAACCATTCTCCTAGGGGATCAGGAGACACGCAGATGACATCCTTACCCATGGCCTGCAAAGCCTGTTTGAGGGCCAACCCAGACCCGACACAGTCAGGGTCCGGGTCGACATGCCAAGTAATCAGGAATTTATTGTATGCTCTTATGGCTTGAGCTACTTGTTCAAGGGAACCCACCACTATTAATCTTCTCCTACAGTTGAAGCAGTGTCTTGGTCCTCTGAAGTAGAACTCTCCTCCCGGAGCTCTCTGAGCAGCTGGGAGATACGGGCGCCTCTCTCGATGGATTCATCCCACCGAAAGATAATCTCTGGAGTGTGCCGCAGGCGTATCCGTTGCCCGATCTCTGAGCGAATATAGCCAGTAGCCCGCTCAAGTCCCTCCATTGCTGACCTCTTGGATTCATCATCTCCCAAGACACTAACAAATATCTTAACATGACGGAGATCCCGGGAAACTTCGGCATCCGTCACTGTAACAAAGGCGACCCGAGGATCCTTCATTTTCCGGATAATATCGCTTGCCTCCTGCTTGATTGCCTCCCGGACTCTTTGTACCCGCTGGTGGGTGGCCATATTCCTCATCCCCTTTTTCAGCCCTTAGTGGTGATTCTCGGCTAGAGTGTCCGTTTGACCTCCTTGAGGACAAAGACCTCGATCTCATCGCCTTCCTTGATGTCGTTGAAGCGTTCTATGCCGATTCCACACTCATAGCCTTGGGAGACTTCCCTAACGTCATCCTTGAATCGCTTGAGGGATGAAATCTTGCCTTCGTGGATCACTACATTATTCCGCAGCAACCGCACCTGGGCATTGCGGAGGACCTTACCGTCGTCAACGTAGCATCCTGCTACTACTCCTACGTTGGGAACCTTGAAGGTTGCCCGCACTGTTGCTCTTCCAAGAACTTCCTCCACATAATCAGGCTCAAGAAGTCCCTCCATGGCTGCTTTCACATCATCAATCGCGTCATAAATGACCCGATAGGTGCGAATATCGATTTTTTCCCGTTCTGCTATCCGACTGGCAATGGCATCGGGACGAACGTTGAAGCCGATAATGACTGCATCGGAGGCAGCTGCCAAGAGCACATCACTTTCCGTGATGCCTCCCACACCTTCATGGATCACCTTCACCTGCACCTCGTCGGTAGACAAGCGCTGCAAAGCTTGGCGAACGGCCTCCACTGAGCCCTGCACATCAGCCTTAATGATCAAGTTGAAATCCTTAACCTCACCTTGTTTTATGCGCTCAAATAGACCATCGAGGGTGATGGGAGTAGTCCTGCTTAGCTCTGCCGCCCGTTTCTCCTCTTGTTTCTGGGTCGCAATCTGTCTCGCCAATTTTTCATCCTCGAGGGCCACCAGTTCATCTCCTGCTTCCGGCACATCGGAAAGGCCTACTACCTCCACCGGTGTGGACGGACCGGCTTCCTCAAGCCGCCGGCCGGAAGCATCGGTCATGGCTCGCACCCTTCCCGAGACTGAACCGGCAACAATGGCGTCCCCAACCCGCAAAGTACCATTGCGGATTAAGACGGTGGCCACAGGGCCGCGGCCTTTATCCAACTTTGCCTCGATTATGGTACCCCTTGCCATTCTGTCAGGATTTGCCTTGAGCTCCTGCAGGTCTGCTACCAGCAGGATCATCTCCAACAGGTCATCAATGCCTTCCTTCCGTAATGCAGAAATATTCACGCATACGGTATCGCCGCCCCATTCCTCTGGGATCAGCCCCAGTTCAGCTAGACTCTGCTTTACTCGGTCTGGATTCGCCTCGGGGCGATCCATCTTGTTGATGGCGACAATAATGGGCACATGGGCTGCCTGTGCATGACTAATGGCTTCCCGGGTTTGGGGCATCACACCATCATCGGCAGCTACAACTAAAACAGCAATATCGGTAACCTGTGCACCCCGGGAACGCATAGCAGTAAAGGCTTCGTGGCCGGGGGTATCTATAAACGTGATCTTTTTTCCCTGCAGCTCAACCTGATACGCGCCGATATGCTGGGTAATTCCACCAGCTTCCTCTTGGGTCACGTGGCTCTCTCGAATAGCATCCAACAGTGTGGTCTTGCCGTGATCTACATGTCCCATAATGGTGACAATGGGCGGGCGAGGCTGAAGCTTTTCCGGCGGGTCTTCAACATCGGCCAAAGGGTCCACTGTCTCGATCTCTGGAAGTATCACCTTGAAACCGAGATCCTCCGCTACTGTAGCAGCAGCCTCCCAACTGATGCTTTGGGGAACTGTTGCCATCACACCGATGCCCATCAGCTTCTTGATGATGGTAGCAGCGGGGATGCTCATGCGGCTCGCCAGTTCCTTTACAGTGATGCTTTCCGGAATCTCGATCTCCTTAGGCTTTTGCGGAGCAGGCTTTGGGCCGCGGGAGGAGGGCTGGCGCCTCGCATCCTTCCGGCCCTTCCGTTTATGTCGCCTGCCGGTTGAAACATCATCATCTTCATCGGCCATGATTTGTGCCTGGGCTGCAGCCTTTGAAGCACGCTTTGGGGAGACCTTAGGCCGTTTCTCTTCTACTTCCACCTGCATTGTCTTTTCCTGCACCGGTTCTTGCTTCCTCACTTTTTTCTGCGCTGTTTTTTCTTTCGGCTCAGCTGCTTTAGCCTTTTTCTGCTTCTTATCTTTCTCCTGGGCAAAGTGTTCCTTGACCAGATCGGCCACGTCTTCCTCCAAAGTACTCATGTGATTCTTGACATCTGCTCCCAGGTTCTGAAGAATCTCAACAAGCTGCTTGCTCTTAATCTCCAGTTCTTTAGCTAGTTCGTAAACTCGAACCTTTCCCATTAACCATCACCCCTACCTTGGTCCGCTAATTACTCTACTCTTCCATCGTGTCCTCTGCCTCCGTTTTCCTGGTATTCACAGCTTCCATAATTGCCTGGGCTATCCCGGCGTCTTTGACACAGAGAACCGCCCGAGCAGGTTTGCCGATAGCCGCTCCCAACTGTTCCTTGGTTCCCACGTAAAGGACGGGAACTCCCTTGGCTGCCTTTTCGAAAGTCGCCTTGGTTCCAGGACTGGCATCAGAGGCCAGCACCACCAGCTCTATACGCCTTCGCCGCAAGGCTACCAGACAGCTGTTGTACCCAGAAACCAAGTTTCCGCTTGCTTGGGCGAATCCCAGCAAACTCAGCACCCTCACATGACTCTCTCCAGTTCCTCTCGGAGTCTTTCAATAGTCTCCGGGGTGATGGCCACCTCTAGGGCTCTCTCCAGCTGCTTCTTTTTCAATGCCTGTTCCATACAGGCTGCATCGGGGCAGATGTAAGCACCCCTGCCGGACTGCTTCCCGGTAGGATCAAGCAAGATCTCCCCCTCAGGGGTTCTCACGACACGAATGAGATCCCGCTTAGGCCGCACAGTACGACAGCCGATGCATGTTCTCTGTGGAATCTTGCGCTGTTTAGCCACGCTGCCATCACTCCTCTACAACCCCGGTGTCGGCAACTCTTCACTCATCAAATTCCCATCGCAAATCGGCTAGATCCTTGAGGGTCTTCTTTCCTTTACCCTTCTTCTTGCCTTTATCATCGTCACCCTGTAACTTGATATCCTTTAAGTCTAAGCGTCCCGCAAGGGTAAAGCCGCTTTCATCATCTTGAGGTCCTGCTACATAGACTTCTACCTCGTCCTGCTGCTCATCTCCAGAAAACAAAGTAGGCAGCGGTTCTTCTTCAGTCAGTTCTTCCTCCAGCAGTGACTCTAGGTCCTGTTTACGGGTTTTGCGGCTTTTTGCCTTACCAAGCACAGCCGCCGGCTTGGGTGTCCGTTTTCGCCAGAGGCTGTCGTCATCTAACTCAGGTTCGACGTCCCCCGATTCTTCCTCCAGGTCATCCAACTCATCCAAATCGTCATCTAGATCGTCATCTACGGCTGTTGGCTCTAGCGGTTCTGAGTCTTCATCGGCATAAACTGGGACTTCATCTTCAAGGTCTTCCTCCAGGGGCAGCTCCTCGAGGTGTTCTAACTCTTGGGGCTCATGGACAACAGTCTCTTGATCCAAGTCCTGACCGCGGACAGCTGCTGCAAATTCATCCTCCTCGCCGATTGTATCGATTTCAGTCTCCTCTAGTTCATCTCTGTTCGCAGCATCTACTGCCCCAATCTCCGGCTCTTGGGCAGGGAGCCTATCCTGTTCAAGGATGTCTTCTATCTCATCGTCTTTAGGAGTTGCCCGCTCAAAGGCTTCCTTGGCCAAGATTTGGGCCATCTGTTCCTGGCTCTTGATGTCGATTCTCCATCCGGTCAGGCGAGCCGCTAACCGCGCGTTCTGTCCTTCTTTACCGATGGCCAGGGATAGATGATTATCGGGCACTACCGCTCTAGCGGTTTTGGTGGATTCGTCCAGATAAGTCTTGACTACATGGGCCGGGCTTAGGGCATTGGCTACAAACTCTTCTTCTATAGGCGCCCAGGGGATAATATCGATTTTTTCACCCCGCAGCTCTGATACCACAGCCTGAACCCGCATACCCCTGGGTCCTACACAGGCACCCACGGGATCGACATTGGGGTCTCGGGAATACACTGCGACCTTGGTACGGGCGCCGGCTTCCCTGGCCACTGCCTTGATTTCTACGGTTCCGTCGTAGATCTCTGGAACTTCCATCTCAAACAAGCGCAGCACCAAGCCCGGATGGGTGCGGGAAACCGCGATATGTGGTCCCTTGCCGGTTTGTCGAACTTCGCTGATGTAAACCTTGATTCTGGTTCCCTGGGTCAATGGTTCACCCGGTATTTGATCAGATGGAGCCAAAACCGCCTCTGTCTTGCCGAGGTCGATAATGACATTGCGGTTTTCCCTGCGCTGAACAATTCCGGTGACCACATCTCCCTCTCTATTCTTGAATTCATCATAGATGAGCGCCCTCTCGGCTTCCCGAATTCTCTGTATAACCACCTGCTTGGCGGTTTGGGCAGCTATACGGCCGAAATCCTCGGGGGTTACCTCTACATCGATGACATCATCCAGCTTGTAGTTGGGGTCGATGGCCTGGGCTTCCTGCAGACTAATCTGTGTAGATTCATCAGTCACCTCATCAACTACAACCTTGCGGGCATAGACATTAATCTCCCCCGTGTTATCATCAACTTCTACCCTGACATTCTGAGCCGTCCCATAGTTGCGCTTGTAAGCCGTAGTAATGGCAGCCTCTATGGCTTCTAATATGATCTCTTTGGTAATACCCCGCTCTTTTTCCAACTCATTAAGAGCGCTCATCACTTCGAAGTTCATTTAAGTGCCCTCCTGTTTCCACCTAAAACTCGATAGCCAGGTTGGCCTTTGCTACCTGGTCCCGAGGAATTCGATTGATTACCCCTCCCGACTCAACCACCACAGCGCCGTCCTCCAACCCGAGGAGTCTCCCTTCCCACACCTTCTTACCTTGGTAAGGAGCGTAGGTCTTGATATGAACCAATCGACCCGCAAACCTAGTAAAGTGCTCATCACGGGTAAGGGGCCGTTCCAGCCCGGGTGAGGATACCTCCAGGGAATAGCTGCCGGGTATGGGATCGACTTCATCCAGCCGGGAGCTGAGTCGGCGGCTTACCTTCTCACAGTCATCCAAACCGACTCCGCCTTCTTTGTCGATAAATACCCTCAAAATCCAGTCAGGACCTTCCTTGACGTACTCGACATCTACTAATTCCAGCTCTGGATAGTCTGCTAAGATCTCCTCTGTTAGCTCGGCGGTTACCCGCTCTACCTCTTGTCGAGCCATTTTCTAGCCTCCATTTCCTTTCCTAACACCCCAATATATGTAGACTACCTCTCGTACGGGTTAGAGTTAAGTGGACGCACCCTCAACTATAGCTTACCGCGTTTCCCCTTTTACTACGAAAGAGTGGGACTCACCCACTCTTCCAAGAAAAACTACCGGCGCTGTGAAAAATTCAGAGCCGCACTGTGCTCCCCATCTGGATCACTGGGGATGCTCCGCGGCACTTACCACAGCTAGTATACCACTTTCCGACACCATTGACAAGGCCTCTCGCAGGGGGAACAGCGCAAAAAATGCAAAGAGCGGCTATATTTAGAACAGTGACAGCTGGGAGGTCTTGGGAAGCCCCGCAAGTGCTCCATAGGCCCCTAGAGTTTCAATGACTGTCCGACTGACGCCGCACCTCATCCTGATATCCTCCCATGAGGCAAAGGGCCCTTCTTATCTGCCCTGGCCCAGCATCAATGCGGCCCCTTGCCCCACTCCTGGCACGATAGCCAGCGGCGGGCTCAGTTTTTCCCCTTCAATAAGGAACCGGGTGGGATGGGACTTGTACAAGTCAACGGAATGGAATTCTACTCCCCGCAGCATCGCCTCCATAACCACCTCACCCACCGTCAGTAGGTTCTTCTCTTTGGCACTGGCGCTGCCGCCTTTAGCGGAGATGGAATCAATGATCTCCTTTACGCCGGAAAGGCCGCCGGTAATCAGTTGGGCCTCGAAACTATCAGCCCGAACAGTAAAATAGGAGGCGTAGTAGGCCAGTGGATAATGTACCTTGAAGTACGCTATCCGGAACGCCATGGTTACATATGCAACTGCATGGCCTTTGGGAAAGAGGTAGCTGATCTTCTTACAGGAGTCGATGTACCATTGGGGCACTCCTACTTTTTCCATGGCATCAACGTCTTCAGGCCGCAGTCCCCTGCCTTTTCTAACCCTTTCCATTATTGTAAAGGCGGTTTCCGGTTCCATACCCTGCTGAATGAGGTAGTTCATGATATCGTCCCTGGTGGCGATGGCCTGGGTCAGGTCAGCAGTTCCATCCTTAATTAGATCTTGAGCGTTATTGGTCCAAACATTGGTACCGTGGGAAAACCCGCTGATCCGCACCAGCTCGCCGAAGGATTTGGGCCGGGTTTCCTCCAGCATCTGCCGGACAAAGCGAGTGCCGAACTCAGGGACCCCTAAAGTGCCCACGGTAGTTCCCAGGTCATCGGGACTGATACCCAGGGCCTCCACACTGGAGAAGATGCTCATGGTAGCGGGATCATCTAAGGGTATATCCAGAACCGACACTCCAGTCAGGTCCTCCAGCAGGCGGAGCATTGTCGGGTCATCGTGGCCGAGAATATCCAGTTTCACCAGGTTGTCGCTGATAGCGTTGTAATCAAAATGGGTTGTAATGGTGCCGCTGGCAGCATCATTAGCAGGATACTGTACCGGCGAAAACTCGTTGATGTCCCGGCCTTGCGGAACTACGATCATCCCGCCGGGATGCTGGCCGGTGGTACGTCGCACCCCTGTACAGCCCTTGACCAGGCGATTGATCTCTGCCGTTCTAGCAACTAGCCCCTTGCTCTCTAAGTACTTGCACACAAAGCCGTAGCTGGTCTTCTCCGCCAGTGTGCCGATGGTACCGGCTCGGAACACGTGTTCTTTGCCGAAAAGCTCCTCTGTATACCTATGAACAGCAGCCTGATACTCTCCCGAGAAGTTGAGATCAATATCGGGCACCTTTTCCCCATGAAAACCCATGAACACCTCGAAGGGAATATCAAACCCTAGTTTGCGGTAAGTTGCCCCGCACTGACATTCCTTATCCGGAAGATCTATACCGGTCTGTACCGAGCCATCGGTGATGAACTCCACGTGGTGGCACTTGGGACACACATAATGGGGCGGCAGGGGATTCACCTCGGTGACCCCGCAGAGAGTTGCCACCAATGATGAGCCCACAGATCCCCGGGAACCTACGAGATAACCGTCCTCTAGGGATTTCTGTACCAGCTTGTGGGCAATGAGATACAAAACGGCAAATCCGTTGCCGACGATGGCATTGAGCTCCTTTTCGATTCGCTCCTTGACCGGCTGGGGCAGTGGCTCACCGTATAGCTTCCGCGCGTTGGCATAGGTCATCTCGGTGATCTGCTCTTCAGCTCCCTCGATCTTGGGAGCATGCAAGCCGCTGGGAATAGGCCGCAGTTCTTCGACCATCTCTGCGATGCGGTTAGGACCGTGGATCACCACTTCTCTGGCGGTCTCTTCGTCCAGGTAGGCGAACTCAGCCAACATTTCCTCAGTTGTTCGGAAGAACAAAGGTGCCTGCCTTTCCACATCTTCATACCCTTGACCTGCCATGAGGATCCGGCGGTAGATTTCGTCCCAGGGATGCAAGTAGTGGACATCGCAGGTGGCCACCACTGGTTTCCCGAGGCGTTTTCCTAACGCAATAATACCCCGATTGATATTCTCTAGATCCTCCCGAGACTGGACTTTGTCGCCGATCATGAAGGCGTTGTTGCCCAAGGGCTGGATCTCCAGGTAATCGTAGAAATCGGCTATCTCCATCAGCCGCTGATCATCAGCCTTTTTTAGGAAGGCCTGGAAGACTTCCCCTGCTTCACATGCTGAGCCGATGATGAGTCCCTCGCGATGCTTTTCAATCAACTCCCGGGGCAGACGGGGCCGGCGGTAGAAGAACTCAAGATGGGATAAAGATACCAGTTTGTATAAGTTGCAAAGGCCTCGCTGGTTCTGGGCCAAGAGCACTATGTGATAGGAGGGAGCTCTGGGGTCATCTCCATCGATGAGATAGCCTTCCATCCCGTAAATTATCTTGATACCGGCCTTTTTCCCAATGTAATAGGCCTCGGGAAAGGCTTGGACAACGCCGTGATCGGTGATGGCAATGGCTCTATGGCCCCAGCTGGCGGCTAGCTGAATAACCTCTCCTATATCTACAGTGCCATCCATGGCGGACATTTTGGTGTGGAGGTGCAGTTCAACCCGCTTCTCCGGGGCCTGATCCCGCCGGATAAATTCAGCAGGAGGCTCTTGTAGCTCTATGTCATTGGGCAGCATGGTGAGCTCCTGGGTGAACCGGTCCCACTGAACGGGGCCCCGCACCCGCAGCCACATGCCCAAGCTTAGTTCCTGTGCCAGTCGGGGATTCTCTTCATCTTCGAACAGTTTGAGGGTGATGGAATCCCGATAGTCAGTGAGGTCGATCATCACAAGGCGCCGGCCGCTCCGCAGTTCCCTCTCCTCGATGTTGATGATTTCTCCGGCAATGACGAAGGACCGCTCTTCATCGCGGATTTCAGCTATGGAACGGGGTGCCTCCTTGATGGGCCGTCCCCTCAAAACGCCCTGGGAATTGGCATCGTTCTTGACAGGGACCCGAGTGTCCTCAGGCAGGGGCCCTTCCGTGATTTGCCGATTAGCCCTTTCCATCACGTAGGACATGTATGTAGCTTCATCGGCGAGGAGCAGGTCACTGATGGGCGGTGGTATTAAAGACTTGTCATTTTCAGCTACATCTACATCAAAGGACACTGACTGCACTCCCGGCAGCAGCTGTACCAGGGTTTGACTTAAAGCCTCCAGTTCCCGGCGACAGAGTGCCTCACAAGCCGCCAAACAGATCCTCCACTCTTGGCGCTCGCCGTGAACTAGGACTTTTTCTACAACAGCTTGGGCGGCTGTTCCTTCACAACTTACTGGAAGTTGAGCCGCCCGCAGGAATTCTGATAGTGTTTGCCCTTTGGTTCGGGGAGTTATTACATATACAGTCGCATTACTAGCCACTTTCAGGATCCTTTCCAGTTGCAGTAAAGTCTATCTAGGTCCCAAAACCTTCAAAATCTCCCAGTACATCTTGAGACGGTTTCGTGCCCCTGGAAGAAGTCCTTGTTTTTCCTCTTTCATGACGTGGGACACATCCTTGAGCATCACCTTTTCCACCCGGATATTATTGGAAGCCACATACTTAGAAATGGCCACTTCCACTCCGTAACGGCTGTCTTCCAACTGGGGGATGCCCTCCAAGATCTCCCGACGGATGGCCCTCTGACCCGAGAGAAAAGGTGTGATCTTTTGGGCTATAGTAGTTGGCGCACGTCCGCCTGCAAATACCCCCACGGTCATGTCTGTCCTGCCTGAAATTACCGGTTCTAGCAGGTCGTAACAATGGGCTTCCGTCAGCCCGACTAGATCTGCATCCACAAACAGCAAGATATCGGCGGTGGTTGCCTTGGCTCCAGCCTTCATCGCGCCACCCTTGCCCCGGTTGGGATAAAGGCTGATCACCCTGGCTCCGAGACTGCTGGCCACTTGCGCAGTACGGTCCGATGACCCATCATTGACCACGATCACTTCATCGATGGCCTCGCATCTTTGCAGCACCTGAAGTATACTGCCGATGGTACTTTCCTCATTATAGGCGGGGATCACGGCAGCAACCTTAGGTTTAGTCACTGCTGTATTTCCGCTATCTTGAGCACACACATTTGGACTCCGCGATGGCTCTTGTGATTCGGTCTTGAACATGACTCACCACTTCATTCAATGAGATCAAATACTCTTCGCCGGTGGCTCGCCAGCGGACTTCAACTTGTCCATCGGCCAAGCCTCGGGGCCCGATGGTAATCCTGATGGGGAATCCGATCAAGTCAGCATCCTTGAATTTCACACCCGGACGTTCGTCTCGATCGTCGATGACCGCTTCCACCCCCGCCTCGGTGAGCTCTTGGTAGAGTCTTTCCGCTGTGGTTCTCTGCTGCTCATCTCGATAGTTAACCGGAACAATATCCACATGATAAGGTGCAACACTGACAGGCCAACATATGCCGTCATCATCGTGGCACTGCTCGATGATGGCTGCCATTGTTCGGCTGATTCCAATACCGTAACAACCCATGATTAGGGGCCGCTCAACACCATCTTCGTCGGTAAAAGTAGCACCCAAGGGTTCGCTGTATTTGGTTCCCAGTTTGAAAACCTGTCCAACTTCAATACCTCGAGCTCCCTGCAGAACGCCCTTGCCGCATGCACACGGGTCTCCAGGCTGAGCCTTGCGGATATCTACTACTTTATCCGGTACAAAATCCCGCCCCGGCTTGACACCCTGCAGGTGAACATCTACTGCGTTACCGCCCGCGATGCCGCTCTCTATGGCCATCACCGCCGGATCAGCGATGATCTTGCAGTTCTTTAGGCCTATGGGTCCGGCAAATCCCCGGGGAGCACCGGTGACTTCTTGGATGGTTTCGTCATCAGCCAATTCTACTTCAAGGCAGCCAATTGCCCTGGCCAGCTTGATTTCATTTACTTCATGATCTCCCCGGACTACCGCGGCTATCACTTGATCACCGCCCCGGTAGATGAGGGTTTTCATCATCTCCCTCGCCGGTCGGCTAAAGAACTTCTCCAAATCCTCAATGGTCCTGACACCGGGAGTTGCTACTTCTTCCAGTGGTTCTGCCCGACCGGTAGGTTCAACAGGGGGCGGAACACACTGAGCCTTCTCCACGTTGGCTGCATAGTCGCAGCTGGAACAGTAGACGATTTCCGCTTCGCCGGCATCGGCTATTGCCATGAACTCATGGGTCTGATTGCCGCCGATGGCTCCTGGATCCGCCTCAACAGGCCTGGTCTTGAGGCCGCAGCGGGCAAAAATCCGCTCGTAGGCATGGTACATTATCCAATAGCTCTTATCGAGGCCCTCTTCATCTCGATCGAAGGAATAGAGATCCTTCATAATGAACTCTCTTCCTCGCATGACTCCGAATCGGGGGCGAATCTCATCTCTGTATTTGTTTTGGATCTGATATAACATTAGAGGCAGCTGTCTGTACGAGCGTACCTCATTCCTAACTAAAGCAGTTGTGATTTCTTCATGGGTAGGCCCCAAGCAAAACTGCCGCTGATGGCGGTCCATCAGTTTGAACATCTCTTCGCCGTAGTCATCCCAACGACCTGTTTCATGCCACAGTTCTGCAGGCTGGACTATGGGCAGGAGAACCTCCTGGCCTCCGGCTGCGTCCATTTCTTCTCGCACGATTTGCATAATCTTCTGCAGTACCCGGAACCCCAATGGCAGATAAGAATAAATCCCAGCTGCAACCTTTCGCATCATCGCAGCCCGCAGCATCAATCGGTGGCTTGCGATTTCAGCTTCTGCAGGAACTTCCCGTAAAGTCGGCATCAAGAGCTTCGACATTCTCAATTTCAACACCCCCGAAATCAAAACAATTGTAACAGACCGTCAGAATCCCTGTCAATATTGGGGAACGGGCCCAATTACCCACTGGGGTCGGTCATGGTCTTGGACAACTCTTCCACAGCCTCTACTAGCACATCCACCGCACTTTCTGCCGGAAACTGTCCCAGTAGCTTTCCTTTGCGGAACAGCACGACCTTATCTCTGCCGGCGGCAATGCCGATATCAGCATCCCTGGCTTCACCGGGCCCATTGACAACACATCCCATCACTGCCACCTTGAGGGGCACCGTCATGTCCTTGAGGCGGTTTTCCACTTCTTCGGCGATCTCGATGAGGTCAATTTGACAGCGTCCGCAGGTGGGGCAGGAGATAATCTCAACTCCCCTTTGCCTTAGGCCCAAGGATTGCAAAATGCCGTAGGCAACCTTTACTTCCTCCGTAGGATCCCCGGTTAAAGAAACCCGAATAGTATCACCGAGGCCCAGGGCCAGAATAATACCGATTCCCACAGAAGACTTGATGGTCCCTTGAAAGGCAGTTCCCGCTTCAGTAATTCCCACGTGGAGCGGGTACTCCATCCGGCTGGCAATCAGTCGATAGGCCTGAACAGTGGTAGAAACATCGGAGGCCTTTAGAGACACCACAATGTCATAGAAGGATTCATCTTCCAGGATCTTGATGTGCTGCAGAGCGCTCTCCACCAAGGCCTCTGGCACCCGTCCTCCGTATTTATCCACCAGGGGCTTAGCGAGAGAACCGGCGTTCACGCCGATGCGGATTGGTATACTTCTTTCTTTGGCCGCAGACACCACCGCTTCCACCCGCTGGCGGCTGCCGATATTGCCGGGGTTAATTCTCAGCTTGCTGACACCAGCCTCCACCGCCTTCAAAGCCAGCCGATAGTCAAAGTGGATGTCCGCCACAATAGGCAGGCCAGCCTCTCGGCAGATGGTGGACAGCGCGGACGCAGCCTTTTCATCGGGAACAGCAACCCGCACCAGCTCGCAACCTGCTTCTTTAAGGGCAGCAATTTGGGCAAGGGTTGCCCTTACATCCCTGGTGTCGGTGTTGGTCATCGACTGAACCACTATGGGAGCACCGCCGCCGATGGCCACGTCTCTAACATGGACGCGGCGGGTGTTACTGCGAAGCACGATATTCCCTTGGGAGCCGTCGACTTCGATTAGGGGCCTCGTTTCTTGATTCAATTGATCTTTCAACCGGTACTGCCCTCCTTTGCCGATGGCTGGAAAAACCTTTGGAGTTATATACGACTCGGTGGAAAACCATCGGTACCGCCTATTCCAATCAAAGAATACTCAGCCGGGCCAGATCCTTATAAGTTGCAAAGAGCATCAACAACAGCAAAAAAGCCAAGCCGATGAACTGGACCAGCCCTTTTTGCTCAGGCTCTAAGGGGCGGCCCCTTACTGCCTCCCATAGGAGCATCACGAGCCAGCCGCCGTCCAAGACTGGAATCGGCAAGAAGTTGAATAGACCCAAGTTAATGCTGAGCACTGCTGCCATAAATACCACAAACATTATCCCTCGGTTGGCAGACTCGCCAACTATCTGGAAAATCCCGATGGGGCCGGCAATATCGGGTTCAATTCTGCCGGTGACCATCCGTGCTATGGATACCACAATATCCCTGGAGACCAGATAGGTTTGCCTAAAGCCGGTGTACAGGGCTTCGCCCAGGGATTGTCTTGGTTTTTCCACCATTCCGACACCTAGTCGGGCCCGGTTTAGTTCCGGGTCTAATCTAGGCCTGATCGTGAGTCTGAGGGTTCTCTCCTCCCGCACAATGGTGATAGGAATCTCTTCATCGGGATAGCGGGCAACAATGGTGTTGATTTCCCTAATGGAGGTGATCCTCTCTCCAGCTACCTCAGTAACCACATCACCGGGGAGCAGCCCGACCTCGGCAGCCGGCGAACCGGGCTCCACCAACTGCACCGTTGGGGGAATGAAGACCAAGCCCATGTACAGGGCAAAAAGAAGCACAGCCAAGACAAAGTTCATAATGGGTCCTGCAGCTATGACCAAAAGCCGCTGCCACAGGCTCTTCCGATTGAAGCTTCCCTCATCTTCATCGGGGATTTCATCCTCTTCATCTTCAGGGATGTCCATACCTGCCAGCTTGACAAATCCGCCGAAGGGAAGGAGTCGTAGACTATAGACAGTATCTCGCCTTCGCCGTTTCCATATGGCGGGGCCAAAGCCTAGGGCAAATTCATAGACCTTGACTCCAACAGCCTTAGCTGCAAGAAAGTGGCCCAGTTCGTGGAAGAATATGGTCGGGCCCAGGACAAGGATAAAGGCTAACAGCAGATTCAAGGCAATCATCCTTTCTACCCGCTGCAGACCGGGTTAACTGCCCAGAAGCTTCACCAGGTACTCGCGACTTTCTGCGTCTGCCGCCAGTATATCTTCAAGGTCAGGTTTCATCACTCCCCGGTGCCGTTCCAAAGCAGCTTGTATCAGCCGAGGAATGTCCGTAAAGCCGATCCGCCCCTGCATGAAGGCTTCAACCGCCACCTCATTGGCAGCATTCAACACCGTGGGAAAAGTACCTCCCGCAACCAATGCTTCATAGGCCAAGCGCAGGCACGGAAAGCGATCCACATCTGGAGCCTCAAAATCCAGGCGGCCAACGTCGGTTAAAGAAAGCCTCTCCACGGGACTTTCGAGCCTTTCCGGGAATGTCAGAGCATACTGAATAGGCAGCCTCATATCGGCAACTCCCAGCTGAGCTATGACGCTTCCGTCGGTGAGCTCAACCAAAGAATGGATAATGCTTTGGGGGTGGATTACAACTTCAATGCGTTCCGGCGGCACTTGGAACAGCCAGTGGGCCTCAATGACCTCCAAACCTTTGTTCATTAGGGTGGCAGAATCAATGGTGATTTTTCCGCCCATGTTCCATGTAGGATGTGCCAGGGCTTCTTCAACGGTGACCCTCTCCAACTCTTCCTTGGGACTTTCTCGAAAGGGACCTCCGGAGGCAGTCAGAATTACCTTGTGTAGATCCCGGTCCCCTACTCCCTGCAGACACTGAAAAATGGCGCTGTGCTCGCTGTCAACTGGAAGGAGCCGAACATTGTGCTCTTTCACTGCCTCCATTACAACACTACCTGCTGCTACTAGTGTTTCCTTGTTTGCTAAGGCGACATCCTTTCCGGCCTCAATGGCTGCTAGAGTCGGGAGAATTCCCGCTGCCCCTACCACAGCGTTCAGCACCAAGTCAACATCTTCTCTTCTTACCATCTCTTCCATGGCCTTGGGACCTGTGAGGATTTCAAGATCGGGAAAACTACACTCCCCCAGTCTTTGGGCAGCTACACTGGAAGCAAGACTAACCACCTTGGGCCGAAACTCTTCGACTTGCTTTGCCAAAAGACCAACATTGCTGCCGGCTGCCAATCCTACGACACGAAACCGTCCCGGTAGACGCCTGATTACATCTAGACATTGAGTACCTATGGAGCCCGTTGAACCGAGAATGACGATACCTACTGCCAACCTATTCACCACTCCTCAGTTAAGGACCAAGACACCTAACCTTCCTTCTTCCAGGCAGGAATAAAGATGACTACCATGATGGCCTTTAGCACTACCATGATAAGGGGACCCAAGATAAAGCCGCTGGCCCCAAGCAGCCTGATTCCCAGATAGACAGCTGTCAGAGAGGTAAGTGGGTGCAGGCCCATTTGCGCACCGATAATCCTCGGTTCTGCCAGCTGCCGGCTGATCAGGATGACTCCCAATATTACCGTCAGCCAGACGGCGTAAGCTATATTTCCCATGAAGAGATAGTAAAAGATCATGGGCACAAAGATTGTGCGGGGCCCGATCAAGGGCAGGAAATCAAATAGGGCCACCAAAAGCCCCAAGAGCCAAGCATAACGAATCCTGAGGGCCGTAAGCCCGATCACTGCTAGGGAACCGGAGAGGCTGATTAAGGTCAATTGCGACCGCAGAAAACCAAAAATACCGTTGGCGATTTCATCTTTGACGTGTTGGGCCTGGGGCCGCCAGCCCTTGGGGACAAGACCCATGAAGAACTCGCCAAAGACCCGCTTGTCCCGGCTCATGAAAAATGTGGCAATACTGGCGATAATCACCGTAAAGCCGAAATTGGGCAGTCCGCTCAGACTGCCTAAAACCCAGCCTACTACTTTTCTCAGAGTATCTGTGACTTGATCCAACTCCGGCTGCACTACCTCAGCGATGGGAGCCGGAATTTCATTAAAGATCACGAGCAGTAGGTTCTCGATCCTATAAAGCAGAGTCCTGAGCCACTCCTCCCAGTAGGTGCTGTAGCGGGGCAGGAGCGAGAGAAAATGGGTAAGCTCAGCAGTCAAATTGGTAACCAGTAGAAAGAGAATCAGTCCTAGTAATGCGACAAACAAGAGCAGTACCAAGAGCACTGAGAATCCCCGGGAAATAGGAAGCTTCTTTTCTAATAAGTTGACAAAAGGATCGATGATTGCGGCAAACATCAACGCCAGCAGAAAAGGACCGAGATACTGAATAGCATACCGAGCCGCAACAATGATACCAACTGAGGTTAACAAGAGTGCTATTAATAGCCTAAGTCGCCGATTCACCCACACCACGCTCCTCTATGGGAGAACCCGGAAGGATTTTTGGGACCCTGACAATGAACATATTCGCCCCAGTACTACTTAGAACTTTCTCAGCTCATCCACCTGGTAAGATAGTACACTACCGGTATCGTAAACAACAAGCTGTCGATGCGGTCCAATACTCCTCCATGTCCGGGTAGTATCCACCCCGAGTCTTTGACGCCAGCTTCCCGCTTGAGGGCAGATTCGAAGAGATCGCCCACCACCGCAGCAATGCCTACGACACCACCCAAGACCCACCCCGGTAGTAGGCCGATCTGCAGGCGGTTGTTCACATACTGGGTTACAACCATAGTCAGCAGGATGCCACCTAAGGCACCTTCCACCGACTTCTTGGGACTGATGGCGGGTGCCAACTTGTGACGTCCCCATCTAGTCCCGATGAAATACGCACCGGTATCAGCCGCCCATGTTCCCAGCAAGACCAGAAACATGAGTGCCAACCCTTGGGGTTGAGCCCGCATCAGCAGGAAGTGTCCAGGGAGAAATACTCCGTAGAAAATGGCCAATAGGAACACGCTGCCCCGGCTAAAGGGCCTTGAAGACCTCGAGGATAGTTCTTGAAAGGCACCTAAGAGAAAGACTGCCAGCAGCATCGGGGCAACAAGTACCTCGCCCGCTAAGAAGATCCCCGTGAGCAGCCCAGCTGCCCCAAAGTAAAGCAGCGGCCCAGAGACCACCAGATTCATCTTTGCCATCATAGCTCGGAGCTCAAACACGGCAGCAAGACTTGCGGCTAATACAAGCATGAAGAAGGGCACTCCGCCCCAATAGAGGCAGCCTAAAACCACCGGAATGGAGACGGCAGCGGTGAGTACCCGTTTTGTAAGGGAAGACATTTGCTTTAATCCAGCCCCCTTCGTGTGGATATTCTTCCAAACCTGCGGTCACGCCTCTGGTATTCGGCTATTGCCTCAATAAAATCCTCTGGGGTGAAATCCGGCCACATAATATCGGAAAAATACAACTCTGCGTAAGCTGCCTGCCACAGAAGGAAATTACTCAACCTCCGCTCGCCGCCTGTACGGATAATCAGGTCCGGCTCCGGATCTCCAGCAGTGTATAAGTGTTCTGCAATCGCCGTCTCATCAATGACCAGTTTTTCACCGTTGGTTACCCTCTCCATCAGCCTGTTTACTGCATTGACAATCTCTAGGCGGCCCCCATAGCTGATGGCCAGATTTAGTTTAAGTGCTCCATTGGCGGCTGTCAGCTCGGCTGCCTTTTCCACCTGTGTTCTCACTGCTGGAGGCAAGTCAGCAAGTCTACCAATGGGAACGATTCGCACTCCTTCCCCACTGAGGCTGTCCAACTCGTTTTCCAGCACTTCCAGAATCAGCTCCATGAGGAAATTGACCTCTGCTTGAGGACGATGCCAGTTCTCAGTGGAAAAACAGTAAGCTGTCAGCACTGGAATACCTAACTGGCCGCAGGTTCTGACTATCTCCCGCAAGGTATGAACACCTTGACGGTGACCTTCGGTACGGGGCAAGCCTCGGGCTTCTGCCCACCGGCCATTTCCATCCATAATCACGGCTACGTGCTTAGGCAGACGATCAAGGGAAAGTTTGGCTGGTGCATCCTTATCATGACGGTTCTTTTTGTTCTGAGCTCTAGAAGCTAGTTGAGACAATGCGAAGTCTTTCCACAAGGCAGTTCTACCCTTTCCCTTACACCATGCTGAAAAAAGCACCCCCTCCATACAAACGAGGGGGCTATTTATCCCTACAAAGCATCATGGAGTGCGAAAAACACTCACGACAATTACCAGTACTCACGGGCCAGAACGATTTGCCTGCAGCCGCTGGCTCCTGGCTCCCTCACAGCCACAATCCGCCACGGGCCGGTGCTCCCGCTGCGAGATCGGGGAGGCTCGGTGCGCAGGATCTCTACCTGCTCTTGGAGTGCCGGCCATTTGGCTGTCACCTGGTGCCACCGACATCCCAGGATCTCATCTAGAGCCGGCAGCCCCTCTTCCGCGGCTGTTCTTCCTTGATCCAACTGCCCTCCGTCGTTCTCGCTATACCTCCATGATTTCATTCTCTTTCGCCTCCAGCAGCTGATTGATAATATCAATGTATTTATCAGTCAGCTCCTGGACATCTTCTTCGGACCGGTGCCGTTCGTCTTCAGAAATGGCACCTTCCTTTTCCAAGTCCCGTAGACTCTCATTAGCTTCTCTGCGGATATTGCGAACGGCAACGCGTTTTTCTTCGGCTTCTTTGCGAACCAATTTGACTAGCTCTTTGCGCCGTTCCTCAGTGAGAGGAGGAATGACAAGCCGGATCACTGAACCATCGGAACTGGGGGTTAAGCCTAGGTCAGACTTCAGGAGCGCTTTCTCTATGTCCTTAATTGAATTCTTATCCCAAGGCTGAATGAGCAAGAGTCGTGCCTCAGGTGCCGATATTGTCGCCAGTTGATTTAAAGGAGTCATGGTGCCGTAGTAGTCAACTTGAATCCGGTCTAGCAGTGCTGGATTAGCTCTGCCGGTTCTAACGGCAGCAAAGGCCTGCTTAGTGGCTTCAATAACCCCTTGCATCTTCCGTTCGCAATCTTGCAGCACTTCCTTTGTCACTCTACTTCCCTCCCACGATTGTCCCAATATTCTCCCCACAAACGGCTCTGCGAATACTATCTTCAGCAACAATGTCAAACACGATAATGGGGATCTGGTTGTCCATACATAGAGACGTTGCTGTGGAATCCATGACCTTGAGACCCCTCTGCAGGACTTCTAGATAAGCGAGACTTTCAAAACGGCGAGCGACCGGATTAACATTAGGGTCGTCATCATAAACCCCATCAACACCCCGTTTGGCCATGAGAATAACCTCTGCTTCGATCTCCGCAGCCCGCAGAGCGGCGGTGGTGTCGGTGGAAAAATAGGGATTGCCAGTCCCGGAAGCGAAAATAACCACTCGCTTTTTTTCTAGATGGCGGATTGCCCGACGGCGGATGTAAGGCTCGGCGATCTCCCGCATCTCAATGGCTGTCATCACCCGAGTCTCAACGCCCATTCGCTCCAGGGAATCCTGAAAGGCTAGGGAATTGATGACCGTTGCCAGCATACCCATGTAGTCAGCGGTGGCTCTATCCATCCCCTGGCTGCTTGCTGCTGCCCCCCGCCAGATGTTGCCGCCGCCCACGACACAGGCGATTTCCACTCCCATCTTCGCAACTTCAGCGATGGAATGGCTGATCCTATCGACAACTTGCAGGTCAAGCCCAAAGCCTTTCTCTCCCGCTAGCGCCTCACCACTCAGTTTCAAGACGACCCGTTTATACTTCGGTTTAGCCATCGCCATCTCTCCTAGTAATTCTCCCCCTACCTTAATCTTCCTCCCCAAAGCCAGAGAATAGGATTGAAAAAGAGAACACCGAAGTGTTCTCTGATTAGTCTACTTATTTAGTTCAGCCATAACTTCATCTACCCAGTTGTCGGTGCGTTTCTCAATACCTTCGCCCCGCTCGAACCGGACAAAACGCCTAATAGTGATGTTCTCACCGATTTGAGCAATCAGCTCTTGAAGGACCTGTTGCACTGTCTTGTCTGGATCCTTAATATACGGCTGCTCCAGCAAGCAGACTTCTTTGAAAAACCGCTCCAGGCGGCCTTCTACGATGCGATCAACAATCTTCTCCGGCTTGCCCTCATTCAAAGCCGCTGCCCTGTAGATGTTCTTCTCTCGCTCCAAAATGGCTTCGGGAACTTCATCTCGGGAAACATAGCTAGGCTTTGCTGCAGCAACCTGCATTGCCATATCCTTAACAAACTGTTTAAAAGCATCGGTCTTGGCAACAAAGTCTGTCTCGCAGTTAACTTCGATCAAGACTCCAACTCGTCCGCCTAAGTGTATGTAGGCATCTACGAGACCTTCAGCGGCAACACGTCCTGCCTTCTTAGCGGCTGCTGCTAGCCCCTTCTCCCTCAGGTAGTCAATAGCTTTATCTACATCGCCCTGGGTTTCCTGCAAGGCTGTTTTGCAATCCATGAAGCCAGCACCTGTTCGCTCACGGAGTTCTTTGATTAGATCCGCAGTGATCTCCGGCATGGTAATCCTCCTTTGCCATAGCGATTTACATAAAAAGGGGAGGAAGCTATTGCCGACCGCTCTCCTCCCCCCTCTCTCATGTCCTACTCTTCGTCATCATAGTCCTCGTCATCAAGGCCTTCGTCGTAAATATCCGTATCGACCTCGGTGTCGAGCTCAGCCTGGGTCTCTTCCCCAGCCAAGGCCGCTTCCATCCCCTGCTGGCCCTCTTTACCCTCGATGACCGCATCGGCAATAATCCCGGTCAGTAGACGAATAGCCCGAATCGCATCATCATTGCCCGGAATCACATAATCAACTTCATCGGGATCGCAGTTGGTGTCGACGATGGCTACGATGGGGATTCTCAACTTCCGAGCCTCGGCTACAGCAATCCGCTCTTTCCTCGGGTCGACTATGAATACGGCCCCTGGAAGCCGGTCCATGTTCCGAATTCCACCCAAGAAGCGCTGCAGTTTTTCGTGTTCTTTCCGCAGCCCGAGAACTTCTTTCTTGGGCAAGACTTCGTAAGCTCCGTCTTCTTCCATCTTCTCCAATTCCTTGAGCCGCTGCACACGACTGCGGATAGTGGTGAAGTTGGTCAGCATACCTCCCAACCACCGCTCGTTTACGTAGTACATGCCACAGCGCTGAGCTTCCTCGCGGATTGCTTCGTAAGCTTGCTTTTTCGTACCTACAAAGAGTACCGACTCTCCGTTAGCTACGACCTCTTTGATGAAGTTGTAGGCGACATCAATCAGGCGCACGGTTTTCTGCAGGTCAATGATATAAATGCCATTGCGCTCTGTAAAGATGTACTCCTTCATCTTTGGGTTCCAGCGGCGAGTTTGGTGACCAAAATGGACACCAGCCTCCAGCAACTGTTTCATAGATACGATCGCCACTAGCCCACCTCCTCTCCTGGTTAGATTCCTCCGCGTCCGTCCTCCCGCCCTGTCCACCAATCACTGGCACCTCGGAAGGGCAGTCGGGACGCGTGTGTGATTACACCACAGATAACTATAGCATATCCAACTACTGCTGTGCAACAAGAGTTTCCACGATCTTTTACTGTCTGAACTTTTCCAAGTCTAAGATAAGCTGCACCTCTCCCTTGGGAATCTCTGCATCTTGGGCTATTTCTTCTACAGTGTATCCCTGCTGTGCCAAGGCTATAACAGACGTCCGTTTTTCCTCTATGTCTAGCCGATAGGCCAGGGAATCCTCCTGGTTCTCTGCCATCAAGTCTTGTCTCAAACTTGGTCTTGGGTCCGGATTGCCGCCATCCTGGCTTTGGCACAAGCGGCTGTCAAGCTCCTTTAGAAGGGTTTGGCCTGCCTCGTCTAGTTCACGCATCAGCTCCTGGAGAGCAGTCTCAGTCTCCACCATAGCTGCCCTCAGACCATACAGCCTCGCCCACCGCTCTTTAAGCCCGGCTACCTCCCGTCCCAACCATATGCACATCCCCAAGGCTATTATGGATAGTACTAGTGCCAATACAGCCATCACTGCCACCCCTAGATGCGAATATCGATTCTTCGTCCAAGACCCCTTTGGACCGCAGGTTTGGCTTCCTCGTCCTTCTTCTCCTCTTCTCCAGCTTTACCTTGCTGCTGCTCCGACAGCTGGCGTCGCCCCCTGTCCTCCCTCTGGCCGATCCGGGCGTACTGCTTTTTCTCAGCACCAGCAACTTGGCTGCGGCGGGCAGCCAGTTCTTGCCCGGCCTGGGAGCCTAACTGGGCCTGGGTTATCTCCGAGTGCTTTTGCCCCGCTTGTTCGAGACGGGAAGTATCATGGGATCGGGGAAGCAACACCTGCAAATCAGGGAATTTAATGGACAAGCCTCCTCACCCTTCCTCGGGAAGCTGTTACCCAACCATGCCGATATCCAAACGGGATAGTTTTCCCCGCAGGCGGCTGAGGGCCTTGGTGTGGAGCTGGGAAATACGGGACTCGGAGACATCCAGCACCTTGCCGATCTCCTTCAAGGTGAGTTCCTCATAATAATATAAGGTGATCACCAGGCGTTCCCTCTCCGGTAAAGCCTCGATGGCTTCCGTCAACACCTCCAGCAAGGCGTCTCTAGATACGACTGCCGCCGGATCTTCGTGGCTAGTGTCTGCTACCATATCGGTGAGACGGAGTTTTTCTCCATCCTGTCCCCCTTCAGACCAGGGTTCATCCAAAGACAGCAGAGTCGTTGCTGCTACTTCCTGCAGCAGTCTGGAATACTCGGCAGCGGTGATTCCCATAGCACTCTGAAGTTCTTCATCGGTAGGGGGCCTGCCCAGTTTGTCCTCCAGCTGGGCCATGTTCTGGGCCAGCTGGCGTGCCTTCAGCCGCACTGACCTAGGTACCCAATCAACCGCCCGCAGTCCGTCGAGAATCGCTCCTCGGATCCGGGTTGCGGCGTAAGATTCAAATTTCACGCCCCGGGAAGTATCATATTTCTCGATGGCATCTAGTAATCCGAAAATCCCATAGCTGACCAAATCCTCATAGTCCACAGTATTGGGA
>JAAZHE010000179.1 GCA_012510855.1 Bacillota bacterium
GAATAGAGGGCACCGGAAAAGGTCACTCCAAAGTTCCAAAGCACGGAAGTAAAACAGTAGTTGCGAAAAGCTGTGTACTGGGAGACAGTCCGCCAGCTTTCCTTGAGACTCAGAGAACGCTGCTGGGATCTGCTTTGCTTAGGCAAAGGTACCGATGGGATTCTCGAAAAAGAATAAGTTGACAGCAGCCCCAAAACCAGCGCTACCGCAAAGGACAGCTGATAACCTCCAGGAAAACCTGATCGTTCGATGAGCCACCCTGCCACCAGTGTCCCCACCAAGGCTGCCAGATTGCACATTATATTGCGGTAGCCGAAATAACTGCCCCTGGAACTTCGGGGAGTTATGTCTGCCATCAGAGAAGTCCAGCCCGGCACACCAATGCTGTTGATAAACCCCCGGAGGGTTACCATGAGAATAAAGATATAGATGGCTGTATTGCCTTCCAGGAGCATTGTCGTCAGGACGATGGGAATGATGGTCATGCGGGACAACCCGGAGGTTATAACCCCCAGCTTCTGCCGCTCACCCCATCTTTCTGTTAGGCGAGCTGACGGGATTTGGAGAATGTTACTCAAAAAAGCAGGCAGTGCTGCCAGAAGTCCGATCTGACTCTTGCTGGCCCCCATGGCCAGCGCGCAAAGGGCCAGGAAAGGCCCGAT
Organism: Bacillota bacterium; assembly: GCA_012510855.1. GTDB lineage: Bacteria > Bacillota > Limnochordia > DTU087 > DTU087 > DTU087. The sequence goes on from JAAZHE010000179.1 coordinate 663, forward strand.
CATGTTTTCACTGGCACTGGCAAGCATACCGTCAATAACGCTGATGCGCATTGCCCGCTTCATCTCCGCATGGCTAAGAACTGGTGCCTGGTTTCCCATCTTCTCCCACCTGACCTATCTTGTTAATCACCTCCATTCTATCATGCTGCTGTTTACAAACAAGTACCCTCACTCATTGGCTGCCTCACCACAGAGTTTCAAAAGCCGCTGCCAATCCTCATCTACTTGCTGCTGGATGCTTTCCAAAAGCTGGGTATTATCAGTCTGAAACAGGTGCTTAAAGCGGCCCTGCTGCTTCATCCAGTCGGCTACCGGCAGGGGTTTTTTCGGTTTAAAGGTCAAGTTCCATTTCCCATTTTCCACTTCAAACAGGGGCCAAACATTGCACTGGACAGCACCCTCCGCGACATCCACGGTATCTTCGGGGGCTGTGGCCCAGCCGAGGCGGCATGTACTGAGCACGTTGAGAAATGCCGGTCCCTCTGCGGCAAAGGCCTTCTTGGCCTTGCGGTAAAGGTCATTCCAATGGCTCATGGAGGCTTGAGCTACATAAGGGATATCATGGGCGGCCATGATGGCTGTCAAGTTCTTGGGATACTGAGGCTTTCCCGGCAGCTCAGTACCGGCGGGAGTTGTAGTGGTGTTAGCTCCCCGAGGGGTAGCACTTGACCGCTGAATGCCGGTATTCATATAGCCCTGATTGTTGTAGCAGACGTAAACCAGTTTATGGCCTCTTTCCATAGCCCCCGACAAAGACTGCAAGCCTATATCATATGTACCTCCGTCACCACCAAAGGCGATAAAGGTAATGTCTTGATGGAGCTTCCCCTGGCGCTTCAAACTGCGGTAGGCAGCCTCCACCCCGCTCATGGTGGCAGCCACATTTTCGAAGGCGGTGTGAATAAAGCTGCACCGCCAAGCAGTGTATGGGTAAATGGTAGAAGTGACTTCCATGCACCCAGTGGCACATCCGACAACCACTGGGTTTTCTGCGGCCTGGAGAATAATCTTAATGGTAATAGGAAAGCCGCATCCTGCGCAGGCCCGATGTCCTCCAGTAAAAAGCTGCGGTTTCTTGGCAAGATCCGGTAAAGCCAAAACGACACCTCCTAGCAAGATCTACTCCCGTACGCCTAAATACCTAACAGTGGGAACAGCTCCGTCGTCGGACCTACTTCCCAAATCCTTAATCTCCATGAATGCCTGCCTGATCAGATGGGGATCTATATCTCTACCCCCAAGTCCGTAAATGTAGTTTATACATTTGGGCTGGTTAGCGGCATGGTAGAGGGCCGCCTTGATCTCCAAGTATAAGGGTCCTCCTTGGGTAGAGAAGGTATCAGCCCGGTCCATGAATCCCACAGCTTTGAGGCGGGAAAGCGCTTCACACAGCTCAGGCCCGGGAAACGGCCGGAAAACCCTTATCTTAACCAAGCCGCATTTTTCGCCTGCTTGCCGGAGCTGGTCGACAACATATTTGGCCGTACCAGCAGTAGAGCCCAGTGCCACTACGGCATACTCAGCATCATCCATTCTGTATGCTTCAAAAAACCCGTACTTGCGGCCGGAAATGCCGGCATACTCATCTGCTACAGCCAAGATAACGCCCTTGGCTCGGTACATGGCTTCTGCCTGTTCCCGTTTGTGTTCAAAGTAAAAATCCTGGAGAGTAAGGGACCCTAGAGTCATTGGGTGCTCAACATCCAAGAGTGGATAGGGGAAATAGTATTCACCGATGAAATCCTTAACGGCTTGGTCGGACAAAAGCTCCACGTTTTCCATCCCATGACTGATGATAAACCCATCCATGGTAACCATGACAGGGAGCAGCACGTCGGGGTGTTCAGCGATTCTAACAGCTTGGATGAGATTATCATACATCTCTTGGGCGTTTTCGGAGTAAATCTGAAGCCAGCCTGAATCTCGAGCCCCCATGCTGTCGCTGTGATCGCAGTGAATGTTTATGGGGCTGCTTAATGCCCGATTTACCATGGGCATGACTTTAGGCACCCGCATTCCAGCTGCAACGTACAGCATCTCCCACATCAATGCCAAACCCTGGGAGGAGGTCGCAGTCATGGACCGGGCCCCTGCGGCAGCGGCACCCACAGTGGCACTCATGGCACTGTGTTCACTTTCCACCGCCACAAATTCCGTTTTCACCAGACCATCACTGACAAAGGTAGAAAACAACTGCACAATCTCTGTCTGCGGCGTGATGGGATATGCAGCCACTACATCGGGATTGATTTGACGCATAGCTTGGGCTGCCGCTTCGTTTCCCGTGAGAGCCGCAGTTCTCTGAGTTCCAACAGCTACGGCCACTACTTCCATCCCTCCTTGACAGCTTCATCGGCCTTGAAGTTATCCTCAGGATGCATCTCAATGGCATGGACCTTTGTCGGACACACATTGGCGCAAATACCGCAACCTTTACAGTAGGTGAGATCAACGCCCTGTATTTTGCCGTCTTTGGAAATCCAGCTCATGTCGGGACAGTAAAGCCAGCACCGGTGACAGTTGATGCACTTTTCCTTGCTCCACACCGGCCGAATGGTACGCCAGTCTCCGGTGGCAAACTGGGTAGCTGTGCCGCCTTGAGGAATCACTCCTCCAATGGGCAGATCACGCCATCCGGCATTGGGTTCAATATTGACATCCACTTTTTGATGAACCTTGAGCAGGTTCTTTGTCTGACTGCTCAGCGTCACTGGCGCTCCACCTCCTCATAGGCCCGGGAAATGGCGGCCAGATTCCCGTCAATCAGCTCCGGTCGGCTTCGGAATTTCTTTTCCAAGCGCCTGCGGGTATCCTCGAGCAGCTGCTCAAGGGTCATGATCTCGGTTGCAGCCACAACGGCCCCCAGCATGGAGGTGTTGGGTATGGGCCGACCGATGGTCTCCTCACTAATTCGGCTGGCATCCAGTGCATAGACTTTGGTCTCTTCACTGGTTAACTTCAGCCTCTTTCTTAGCACACTGCTGGAAACACTGCTGTTAATCAGCAGCACACCATCCGGCGGCATACCCGCAGTGAAATCGATGGAGCCAATAAAGCTCGGATCGAGAACCACTACATATTGCGGCGATGCAACTGCACTGTGAATGGTGATTGGTTGGTCGCTGATGCGGTTATAAGATACCACTGGAGCTCCCATTCTCTCCGGGCCGTACTCGGGAAACGCCTGCACATATTTCCCCGCGGCAGCGGCCGCTTCTGCCAATAGTAGCGCGGCGGTCTTGGCGCCCTGACCACCCCGGCCGTGCCATCGGATTTCCAGCATCTCCGCCAAGCCGATTCCTCCTTTACTACCGCAAGATTCTTGTTTAATATCCCCGCAATCGGCAGCTTATACTCTATGGGCAATCGAAATCCCCTGCCCTTCTAATACAAAACGCCCTCCTCGAAAGGAAGGCGTTTAGCGGTTCTGCCTCTTAGGTTTTGCCTATCTATAGCCAAACATTGTGCCCTCTGTTGGTCCCTATGAGGGAATCAACATAGGCAAAGTCAAGCTCAGAAAAAGCCAATGTTCAGCTAATACTTAAATAAGGTCTTCATATAGCGGGAAATCCCTGCAAAGTTTCTCCCTGCGCTGTTTCGCCTCTTCCAGTACGTCCGGGGCGTCGGGAGATGCCAACACCCGATAGATGATATCCCCGATCTCCTCCATCTCCGCTGCACCCATACCCCTAGTAGTAACAGCTGGCGTCCCCAGCCGGAGGCCGCTGGTGATGAAGGGCTTCTCGGGGTCGAAGGGGATAGCATTCTTATTGGCTGTTATCCCTACAGCATCTAGAGCTTCTTCCGCGGCTTTCCCCGTTAACCCCAAGTTCCGCACATCTACCAACATCAGGTGATTATCGGTGCCGCCGCTGACCAATCTTAACCCTCGGTCCTTCAAAGCCTTAGCTAAAGCAGCGGCATTACTCACCACCCGCTGCTGGTATTCTCTGAACTCGGAAGTTGCCGCCTCTTTGAGGGCCACCGCCTTCGCTGCGATAATATGCATGAGGGGCCCACCCTGGGTGCCGGGGAAGATGGTCTTGTCGATGAGTTTGGCAAACTCCTCCTTACAGAGAATCAGCCCTCCCCTCGGCCCCCGCAGGGTCTTATGGGTTGTTGTAGTCACGAAATGGGCATAGGGTACGGGAGAAGGATGGAGCCCGGCGGCAACCAAACCGGCGATGTGGGCCATATCCACCATAAAATAGGCGCCCACCTTGTCGCAGACAGCCCTAATCCGCTCAAAATCAATGACTCTGGGATACGCGCTTGCCCCTGCTACCACCAGTTTTGGCTTATACTCCTTGGCCAAGCGCTCTAACTCGTCATAATCAATCTGTTCCGTTTCCCGGTCCACTCCATAGTGCACGAAGTTAAACAGCTTCCCGGAGAAGTTCACGGGACTGCCGTGGGTGAGGTGGCCGCCGTGGGCTAAACTCATACCCAAAACGGTATCTCCCGGTGAAAGGATGGCAAAATACACTGCCATATTGGCCTGGGCTCCGGCATGGGGCTGCACATTGGCATGCTCGGCGCCGAAAAGGGACTTAGCCCTTTCGATGGCCAACATCTCCACCTCATCAACATATTGACATCCCCCATAATAACGTCTATTGGGGTAGCCTTCTGCATATTTGTTGGTTAGGACCGAACCGGCTGCCTCCAGCACTGCCCGGGAGACAAAATTCTCCGAAGCGATCAGTTCAATGCTGTTCTGCTGCCGCTTTAATTCCCGATGCAAGGCCGCATAAACTTCAGGGTCAATACGGTTTATGTAATCGTACATTGTGTTTCCTCCTACTGTAGACTGCATCCGGCTGCCTGATGTAAGGCCAGGCTCACCTCTGGTTTGACATCTGGGTGTTTTAGCTTGGGATAAGTATACCACAGAATTTAGGAGAAAGGGATATACGTCATGACCGATGAAATGCAAATAGTTCGGAGTATGGCCCTGCTCAGGTTCATCGCGGGCAGTCTAGAGATAACCGCTGCCTTGCTGATGATCCGCTATGGCAGAGTGGGGACTGCACTGAGAATCAATGCAGGGTTGGGGCTCTTCGGTCCCATAATCCTAACTGCCGTCTCTCTTTTGGGGCTAGCCGGCCTAGCAGGCCGCATTCCCCTGACGAGACTTGGGATTGTGGCTGCGGGACTCTTGCTGATTTCGCTGGGTACGAGACAATAGGACAGTGGTACGAAAGAGCAAAAGATGTCTTGAGCAACCTAGAAGAAAACCCCTGCCCTTGGAGGTGCCGTCACCGCTCACGGCGACCCCGAGGGCAGGGTGGATGGGATAAACTGCTGGAAGAGACTTATGGATATAACCGATTGAGAAGGCGGGGGAAGGGAATTGTCTCCCTGACATGGGACAAGCCGCAGATCCACGCTACCGTCCGCTCTAACCCCAGGCCAAAGCCGGAGTGGGGTACCGAACCATAGCGGCGAAGATCTAAATACCAGGCGTATACTACCTCCGGTAGGTTATGCTGC
>JAAZHE010000180.1 GCA_012510855.1 Bacillota bacterium
GGCGTAGACAAAATGCCTGACAGCTTCATAGAATCTCAAAGGTCCCGTCAGCCGGTAATCGGACTTGCTTTGGGCGGAGGGGGCTTGAGGGGAACTGCCCACATCGGCGTTCTAGAGGTGCTGCGATCCAAGGGTCTTCCTATCCATATGGCAGCAGGCACCAGTGCCGGCAGCGTCATCGCCATGCTCCACGCCTTGGGATGGACGCCGGAGGATATGCGAAATTTGCTGGCTGAGATCGAGATCAAAGACTTGGTCGATCACGTAATCAACGTCAGATCCCTGATCCTCATCGGCATCAAGACTATCCTGGACCGCCTCTCCCTACCCCATGGCTGGCTGCCCCCTACCCCCTTGGGGTTTGTCAAGGGCAAGAAATTTTACCGGCTCCTTTGCCGCTTGAGCAGACAGCAGCATTTCTCTGATATAGATTTTCCCCTGTTCATAACCGCAACTAACCTGTGCAACGGCCGGTTAGTGTGTTTTTGCCCGCCTCGTGCTGCCGCGCAGCTGGGCCCCCAGCGGCCGGAGGTTATTTTTACCGCCGATGCTTCGTTAGCTGAAGCCGTTCGGGCCAGCACTGCCATCCCAGGGATTTTTGAGCCGCTGATTTGGCAGGGACATCTCCTTGTAGATGGAGGCCTGAAAAATAACGTCCCCGCGGATCTTTTGCGCTGGGCCGGTGCCGATATCATTATCGCTGTGGATCTTGGATTTCATTCCCAAGACAGCGGCGAAATAGACACGATTCTGGAAATCCTCATCCAGTCTTTGGATATTATGGGCCAGACCAGCACGGAGCTGCGCTTGGAACAAACGGCCGATGTGGTCATCCAGCCTGCGACAGGCACTGCTTCTTTGACGGATATAGAAAAGGTGCCGGGGATCATCGAAGCCGGCCGGCAAGCTGCCTTAGAGGCTTGGCCTCAGATCGCCCTCTTGGTGCAGAACTTCGCCAAAAGGCGGTCCAAAGTCCAGCCCAACTTTTCCTAAAACCAGCAAAATATAACTGCAATAGGTCAGGCTGTTCTCCCTTGACACTCCGAAGGGGCCTGACGTATACTTTTGATACGAACAGTTGTTTGGCGAATGTATGTTTGCCATAGGAGGTGGGCAGCTTGGCATCTGCGGCAGCATACATCCGATTGCAGCATTTCTATGCCCTGTTAGAAGCAAAGCGCAATCCCAACCTCCGGCAGCAGCCCTTTGTGGTTATAGACGGTTCCAGGATTATCGATGTTTCCCCTGAAGCTGCCAAGTTCCACATCACCACCGCCATGAGCATACGGCAAGCCCGCCTTACCTGCCCAACCCTGCAGGTAGTCGAGGCGGAAGCTGATCCACTGCCGGCGGCAGAAAGGTTTTGGGATACCTGCGCCAGTTTCAGCCCTCTGGTAGAACCGGAAGGTCACAGCAGCGCTTTCGTTGGGCTTTCTGTGCAGGGCAATCTCAAGGCTGCCGGTGAAAGGTTAATGCGGCGCTTAGCCCTAAAACTGGCAGTTCCCTTTTATTTGTCCATTGCTCCCAATAAGCTGACAGCCAAAATCGCCTACTTGGAAGCAGCTGATCTACCCCTGTCGGTTTCTGGGGAAAAACACTTAACCTGGAACCAGGGACGGGGGCAAAGCTCTGCTCCTCTAAAGCTTAATGACAAGGAAAAGCCAGCAGTAAACAGCCGCTGTTTGATTATCTTTCCTGAGTCGGTAGAGGATTTCCTGGCACCGCTGTCTGTAAACCGGCTGTGGCTCTGGCCGGATAAAGTCCACCAGCAGCTGCAAAACCTGGGGATATACACCATCGGCCAGCTGCGGCAGGTACCAAGGCTGGAGCTTGAAAGGCTCTTTGGAGAAACGGGTAAAGCACTTTACGATGCAGCCCGAGGAATAGATCCAGCGCCAGTTAAAGGCCTTTATCCGCCCAAGGCAGTCCAGGGATATTTTCAGCTGCCGCCTGAAACAGATGGATGCCGAACTTGGGATGCACTGGTTAAGTATCTGCTGCCTGTTTTGGAACACTGCACGCAGGAGCTGCAGAGGTTAAGTCAAGCCTGCACCAGACTTCGGTTGTGGGTTGAATATGAAAATCTAGAGGGAAAATGCTGGGATAAACAGCTGAAAAATGAACTGCAAACTGCTGATCAGCTGCTTCTGTCAGTCAAAGGCCTGTTGGACCAAGATTGGCCTGCCCCCATTACCGGAATGCGGCTGATGTTAATGGGGCTGAAACCAGCAGCTTTGGGGCAGCTAACTTTGGCTTCTTACCTGAAACCCCAGCGCCAGCGGAAGCTGGAGCAGCTTTTGCCTTCACTGCAGGCCAGGTTTGGAGCCGATCGGGTATTCACTGCCTCGGAGCTTTCCATCCCCCGCCGGGAGCGGATGCTGCAGCTTTTGCCAGGTTTCGGGGACTATCCAATACCGGTCCTAGGGAGGTAAAATCCCTTGACCCACCGTGTCAATGCGCCTATCCGGGTGATTTGCCGAGGAAAACAGCCTGTTGCCTTTAGCTGGGGCGGGCGGCTGTACACCATTGTCCAGGTCATCGACAGCTGGAAAGAGATGGGTGAATGGTGGGAAAAAGCCCCTGAGATCACAGTCTATCAAGTAATGACCGATGATCAGGGGCTCTATGAACTCCATTATCAGGCTGTCGGCCGGTGGATATTGTATAAGATCTACGATTAACCCGGTTAAGAATCACAGAGGGGCAGAAGGCCCAGCTTTCTCTGGAACCGCTTCAGGGTCTCCTGGGCTATGGGCTCGGCCTTCTTCTTCCCCTGTGCCAACACCTCTTCGATGACCCCTGGACGGGAAAGCTCCTCAAAGCGGGCTTGGATAGGCCGCAGGGTTTCTACTACAAGTTCCGCCAAATCTTTCTTGAACTGGCCGTAACGAACGCCGGCATATTCATCCCTGATCTCATCCAAGGATTTGCCGGAACAGAGGGAATAGATGACCATCAGGTTAGAGATAGCCGGTTTATTTTCTTCATCATAGTAGATTTCCCGGCCGGAGTCGGTGACCGCCGAGCGGATTTTTTGCCGGATAACATCAGGAGGATCTAAGAGAGTGATAATCCCCTTGGGATTTTCCGCCGATTTGGACATTTTCTCCAGGGGATTCTGCAGGTTCATAATCCGGCCCCCGGCGGCTTTCGGTGGAATATAAGGTTCGGGCACTTTGAAGATCTGTTCATCAAATCGGTTGTTGACCCGGATTGCAATGTCTCTGGCCAGTTCCAGATGCTGCTTTTGATCCTCTCCCACCGGCACCTCATCGGTCTGGTAAAGGAGAATATCGGCAGCCATCAGCACTGGATAGGTGAACAGGCCCGATGTGACAACTTCCCTTTTGGCTGCTTTATCTTTGTACTGGGTCATCCGCCGCAGCTCGCCCACATAAGTCGTGCATTCCAAAAGCCAGCTCATTTCGCTGTGGGCTGGAACATGGGATTGGACAAAAATGGTCGCCTTGTTGGGATCGATACCGCAGGCTACAAAGAGCCTGGCCACATCCAATGTTCGCTGGTAAAGTTCCTGGGTATCCTGCGGGACTGTCAGGGCATGGAGATTCACTACACAGAAGAAGCACTCCGCTTCATCCTGCAGTCTGACGAAATTCCGCAGGGCTCCGAAATAGTTGCCGATGGTTAATGAGCCGCTGGGTTGAACACCAGAGAAAACTCGTTTTGCCATGATAAGCGGTGCCGAAAAGCACCTTATCCCCTTTCACAGTTCCTGATATTTATCCTGCCCCTCTGCCGTTGGGCAGCATGCGGTTATCGACTTTAACACTCTTTGCTACAAAACCGTGGAAATCCTGCTCCTGCTTGGATTTCTTGGCAGAACCAGCTGAGGGAGGTCTTTTCCTTGGCATTTGTTCATCTCCATGTCCATTCTCCCTTTTCTTTTCTCGATGGAGCAAGCTCCATACC
>JAAZHE010000181.1 GCA_012510855.1 Bacillota bacterium
AGTCTCTTCCACTAATATTCCCATAAAACGTGTTCCTATTATCTGCTGACCTGAAGACTATCCAGTCCAGCCCAAGAATTTCTCCGCTTATCCAATGGGATCCTGCTGGTCTTTTCTCCCATCATTAATAAACCCCACCCCAAACCATGGAGGTTTAAGGGTGGGTTTACAAAATCTGCCTTGCCCAGCGAAGGGGGTTGCGGCACTCTAGGGTGTTGTTGTCGGCAGTACCGACATTCCTTGCTGGGCCTGCTGCAGCAGCACCGCAGCAACTGCATCGGCCAAGAGGCGGGCTGACGCCCTCGCCTCCGCCAGGGTATTGCCGTTATAATCACCGATATATGCACACAGAGTGTTGGGATGTAGATTACCATTCACATTGCGATGTTGAACCTTAATCCCCCTGCTGACACCAGGGAACATTGACTCGAGGCGGGACTTAACGGCTTCCGTAAAGGCCATATTGCTGCTGCTGTTAGGATTCTCCACATCGCCAACCACAAAGAGAATTTTTGCCACCCTTTGACCGGCCACCGCCGCAACTGTATAGTCTTTGTCCTTCTGCACGGGCAAACCGTCTCGGTGGATGTCAATTACCGCTTTGATATTGGGGTTTTCCGCCAAAGCCTTGGCTACCGCCTCTCCGGCATTCTTAAACCCATCGCTGTATTTCGGCACATCAAAGCTTGCCTTGAGATGAATCGCCTTAATACCTTTTTCACTAATGGCTTGACAGAACTCTGCCCCAACCGTCAGGATTTCTCCCTTGCCATTCTTGTCATGGGAGGGGCTAGGTGAATAATTCTCACTGGTATGGGCATGCAGCACCAGCACTGTCACCGGTTCCTGGGTTCTCCTGGTGAGTTCCTCCTCAATTAACGGCGGCTCCTCCGTTTTGGCTGCTCGCCACTGCGGAGCTAGAGTTGGCTGCTCTGGGGCATAGAGACCAAGATACCGTGCACCAGCAGCAGCCACCACCACCAATGCAACTAGGATAAACAAAAGACCAGGCCCATTCTTCTGCCGAGTTCTCCAAACTCTGCGAGTCAAAGCCATCAACCCCCTTCGCCATAATAGATATTCGCGTTGTCCATAAGATATTCCGCGAGTACCTAGATTATGGCGAAGGACTTGTCAACGGATCTTACCCTGTCTCTTGCTCAGCAGTAAAGACCCTGGTGACAACGCCTCTGCCGGCTGGCCCAATATCCTGGCCGTTGAGTTTTAGCTTGACCACATCGGCGTTGCCGAAACGAATTCTGATCTCCTCCATAGCCTGCCAGCGAAAACTTTCTCCGGCTTCGATGGTGCGGGAAAGCTTGACTTCACCGTCGCATCTTACCTCCACCCAGCAGCGACCTTCGGCCACCGCCTCGAGGGTTATCGGCCAGATCATCTCTTCTGCCTGCACCGGAGGCAGTCTGTGGACCCCGTCCTCAGGCAAGGTGACATGTACTTGAACCCCCTGGGGCTCATCGCCACTGGACACTGGTGCCGAAGCAAGATCCGGCTCACGGTCTGCTGGCGTCTCCGATGGAGCTCTGTTTTCCGCCAATTCCTCTGCTCCGCGGATGGCAGAACTGTGCCCATTGTCCTGGCGGTCGTGCAACTGCTCAGCTTCCAACTGCAGGCTGTCTGCTTCTGCCTCCGACTCATCAAGGACAGGAGCTTTTGTCGGCACACCATCCGATGGCAAATCGGCATCCTGAGTAGGTACTCCAAACTCAGCTGCACCCTCTGGCGGCCGCTCCACCTCTACGATCCTGTCACCTACCTCTCTGGCAGGAAGCCCTTCACCTCCCGTGCCGAAAAAACTCTCATGCCAATTGAGTAAGAGATAGGCAATCAAAGCTACCAATATGATGAGAAATATGGCAAGTCCGCGGCTTGCCTTGCGGCGGCGATGGCGCCCGCCTTTATCTCTGGCACTGAGCCGAAAAATCCCGGTATCCGTCTGCAGCTCCTTGGCCCGTTGGAATACTCCCACCGGCGGTTCTTCTGCTAGAGTTCTATTTCCTTGGAGATTACGCCAAGTCTTATACTCCTCCACTATTTCATCTCCGGGTAACCCCAAGTACTCGGCGTAGGTCCGCAGGAAGCCGATAGCATAGGCATACCCCGGCAATTCCTCCCACTGACCTGACTCCATAGCGAGAATGTAAGCCTTGCGTATTTTGAGGTCGGCTTCCACCTTGTCCAGGGTAATACCTTTGTTCAATCGGGCTTCCTCCAGCATTCGCCCAACGTCGGTCACCGTCCACCCCTTCTTTCGTAGAAAAGTAGATGCTTTACGACTCTCCGCCTGCGGCTATTTCTTCATAGTTATCTACTAGGACTTCCCGAGGCTTACTACCCTGATGGGGACCCACAATGCCCTTGAGCTCCATGGCATCGATCAAGCGGGCAGCCCGGGAATAACCGATTCTGAAGCGGCGCTGCAGCATGGAAATGGATGCCTGTCCACTGTCTATCACCAGCCGAACAGCACCATCAAAGAGCTCATCTTCAACGCTCACTTCCCGGTCTGCCGACTCCTGCAAGTCAACAATGCTATCTTCCTGGGCATCGGGATCTGCTTGCTGCGACCAAAAATCCACCAGTTTCTCAATATCCTTGTCTAATACCAAAGCTCCCTGAGCTCTAATGGCCTTTGAAGCACCCACTGGGAAATAGAGCATATCGCCTTTACCGAGGAGCCGCTCGGCACCCGCCATATCTAGGATAGTTCGGGAGTCAACCTGCGAGGAAACCGCAAAGGCGATCCGTGACGGGATATTGGCCTTGATCAGGCCGGTGATTACGTCTACCGAGGGACGCTGGGTGGCGATAATCAGGCACATACCTGCCGCCCTGGCCATTTGGGCTAAGCGGCAGATAGCTTCCTCTACTTCGGCCGCAGCCACCATCATCAGGTCCGCTAGCTCATCGATGATCACTACTATGTATGGCAGAAGTTCCCCTTCGCCATAGCGCTCCCGGTTATCTGTCATCCACTTATTGTATGATTCGATATTCCGCACCCCAGCATCCGCGAACAGTTCATAACGGCGCTCCATCTCCTTAACTGCCCAGCGGAGAGCAGCAGCCGCCTTCTTGGGGTCTGTGACCACCGGGCAGATTAAGTGGGGGATGCCGTTATAGACCGTCAGCTCCACCCGCTTGGGGTCAATCATCAAAAGCTGCACTTGCTCGGGAGAAGACTTGTATAAGAAACTAGCGATCATGGCGTTTAAGCACACGCTTTTTCCGGAGCCAGTGGCTCCCGCCACCAAGAGGTGGGGCAGCTTCCGCAAATCAGCCACCACCGGATTGCCGGCGATGTCTTTGCCTAGAGCCATGGCCAAGCAAGACGGGTGCTTCTGAAACTCCGGACTCTCCAGAACTTCGTGCAAGTACACAGTGCTGGGTTCCCGATTGGGAACCTCAACTCCGACCACCGATTTACCCGGCACCGGTGCCTCGATTCTCACATCCGGCGCCGCCAAAGCCAAGGCAAGATCATCAGCTAGGGCGACGATGCGGCTGACCTTGATGCCCGGGGGAGGCTGGATTTCGTAGCGGGTAACCGTTGGCCCGTGGCTCACATCCACCACATGGGCTTCGATTCCGAAGCTGGCCAAAGTGGCCTCTAAAAGCTCTGTCTGATCATTCAATGATCGCTGGGACTTCCGCACCCGGGAAGGTCTGAGCAGATCCAGGGGCGGTAGAGTAAAAGGCCCCACCCGTCTCGGTTGGGAAAAAGAGACATCCGAGACCTCCACTTCCGCATCGTCTTGGGCTTTGACCGGCTGAGCCTTAGGTCCATCATCCCGGGATGCCGCGACTTCCCGGACCGCTTGGTCTTGCTCTTGGCCGTTGGCTCGGCGACTATCACCCTTTGGTTCTGACTGGGTCGTTTGTTTTTTTCCTGGGGGTTTTCTGTCAGCCCCTTTGGTTCGGGTTCTGCCCCTCCAAGAAGACACCACCGCGGCGGCCGCCGCCCATGTACCCTTGATATTCTGCCACGCCGCGGCTATTGTCTGGACAACCCAGCTTCCTATACTCTGCACCGATTTAAACAGAGGCACATCAAACAACAAAATGACAGCAATCATTAAGAAACTAACGATTAGGACATAAGTGCCCCCAAGGCCGAAGGCCCGCAGACACACTGAGGTCAAGTACTGCCCAATTACACCAGTCCCCCGGGATCGGCCGATCATTTCCCGGGAATAGCGTATGTAGGAAGCCGGCACATTATCAGTGGTCTGCAAATGGACCAAAATCAAGAAAGCCAGAATCAAAAGACTGATACAGGTCAATATCCGTCCCCGGGCAGCATCCAT
>JAAZHE010000182.1 GCA_012510855.1 Bacillota bacterium
ACTATGTGCTAACCGCCGAGGAGCTCTTAGCTGGTTGTAAGTTCGATGATGTAATTGCCTGCGGCAGCTATCCAGTGGATATCCATAATCCCACCGGTGAAGGCACAGTGATTGAGAGGCTGCCTCCAGGCAAGTGGTACGATATTCCCTATCGCTGTTTGACACCCCTTGGTCTAGATAATCTGCTCGTCGGCAGCCGGTGTATATCCACGACCCATGCTGCCCATTCGGCCATCCGGGTAATACCCATTGTGTTCGCCATCGGCCATGCTGCCGGCGTAGCAGCTGCGTTGGCGGCGGCCCAGGGCGTCACTGTGAGGGATATCCCCTATCCAGAGATTCAGTCAAGGCTTCTCAAACAAAGGGCATTTCTGCGGGATGGATGGTCCGGGTAAGAAGAACCGGATTCTCATAGCGCGACGAAAGTCCGTGGTAGGAGGGTTTCCATGCTTTATCGATCGATTGGAAAAACCGGAATGTCAGCGAGCATTATAGGCCTAGGCACTGAGCATTTAGACCGCAAACCTTACCAGCTTTGCCAAGAAGTAATTGATGCTGCCTTGGAAGCAGGCATAAACATTATGGACCTTTTCATGCCCGGAACAGCTGTCCGGGAAAACATCGGCAGGGCGCTGAAGGGTAGAAGAACTAAGGTTCTAATTCAAGGGCATATAGGGTCTGTGGAAAAGAATGGTCAGTATCATCGAACCCGGGACGTGGCTGTTTGCCGGCAGTATTTTGAGAATCTGCTCAGGAGCCTGAATACAGATTACATCGATTTCGGGATGATGTACTTTGTAGATACTGAAGAAGATTACAAGGGCGTATTTGAGACTGAATATATCGATTATGTACTAAAGCTCAAGGAAGAAGGCAAGATCAGGGCCATCGGTGTCAGCTCCCACAATCCGAAAACAGCTGCTAAGGTGGTCGAAACCGGATTAATTGACCTACTTATGTTTGCCCTTAACCCCGCATACGATATGCTGTCCGCCGACATCTCCCTGGAAGATGCCATGGAGGGGAAACTGGATCCCAGTCAGTATGAAACCATTAATCCAGACAGGTATTACCTATATAAACTCTGTGAAAGCCGGGGTGTGGCCATTACCACAATGAAAACCCTAGGCGCTGGGAAATTGCTTTCACCGGACTTTTCCCCGTTCCAAAAGCCCTTGACAGCTGCCCAATGTATTCACTATGCCTTAACCCGCCCTGCAGTGGTCAGCACCCTGATCGGCTGCAGCACCAAAGAGCACGTATTGGAGGCAGTAAGTTACCTCAGCTTGTCTGATGAAGCAAAGGATTTCAGCGAGATCATCAAAGCGGGAAGGGGTTCTTTGTCTGGACAGTGCATGTACTGCAATCACTGCTTGCCGTGCCCGGCGGAGATCGATATCGCCGCAACCCTTCGTCTGCTGGACATCGCCTTGCTGGACGCGAGCAGCATATCCGAGGGCGTCAGACAGCAGTATAATGATCTCCAACACACCGCGGCAGCATGTATTGAGTGCGGCAATTGTGAAGAAAGGTGTCCCTTTGATGTGCCGGTAATAGAGCACATGCACAGGGCTGTAGAGTTATTTGGGAATTAGGGGTTCGATTTCAAAAAGGGAATACGATGTATATGCAGAAATAGATAATCTACAGCTGGTATCCAATAACCGACAAGATATCCATTGACCTGTTGGATTGTGAGGGAAACCGGTGCAAATCCGGTACAGCCCCTGCTACGGTGACCAGCGACGATGCTGACAATATGCCATTGGAGAACATCCGAGAAGGCGTCAGCGGAGGATGACCTGGAAGTCCGGAGACCTAATCCAGCAGCGGCTTCACCATCTTCAGCGGGAAGTATGGTGGGTATTTTTCATTGTCTATTCCCCACCCTTTCAGCGGTGGGTTTTTTTGTTCATAGAATAAGGGGGACTAGGGAAATGATCCGACAGATTAAAAAACGAGACGGCCGTATTGTGGATTTTGACCAGGGACGCATTGCCACGGCAATCTATAAGGCCAGCCGTGCTGTAGGTAGTCCCGACCAGGAGCTGGCCGACAGACTGGCTGCCGAGGTGGTGGAGCGGTTACCCCAAGATGAAATGCCCACTGTGGAGGGTGTACAGGATGTGGTGGAGCAGGTCTTGATAGAAAGCGGACAAGCCGCCATGGCCAAGGCCTACATTCTCTACCGGGAGCAGAGGCGCAAAGTAAGGAATCTGAAGAGCACCCTCTTGGATGCTGAGCAGATCATCAAGGAATATGTGGGCAGATCCGATTGGCGGGTGAATGAAAACAGCAACATGAATTATTCCCTGCAAGGGTTGAACAATCACATCATTTCAGCAGTGACCTCCAGGTATTGGCTGGAGGAAGTCTATCCCCGGGAGATCAGGGAGGCCCACGTCAACGGAGACTTTCATATTCACGACCTGGGACTGCTTGCTCCTTACTGCTGCGGCTGGAACCTAGAGGATCTACTGCTCAAAGGCTTTGGGGGAGTCAGTGAAAAGGTGGAAAGCACGCCGGCCCGGCATTTTCGGACAGCCTTAGGGCAGGTTGCCAACTTTTTCTATACACTCCAGGGTGAAGCCGCCGGAGCACAGGCCTTCGCCAATTTTGATACTTATCTGGCTCCGTTTATTGCCCAGGACGGCCTAAATTATACTCAAACCAAGCAGGCCCTTCAGGAATTCATCTTTAACCTCAATGTGCCCACCCGGGTAGGCTTTCAAACTCCCTTTGTCAACGTGACCATGGACCTTACACCTTCCCAGGCCTTGGCTGACAGCCCAGTGATTATCGGGGGAGAGTATCAGGATTCCTGCTATGGGGATTATCAAAAGGAAATGGACATGCTGAACATGTCCTTCTGTGAGGTTATGATGGAAGGCGATGCCAAGGGTAGGACTTTTAGCTTTCCAATTCCCACCTATAATATCACCAAGGACCTTGACTGGGATTCACCGGTATTTAAGCGGGTGCTGGCCATGCCCGCTAAGTACGGTATCCCTTACTTTGCCAACTTTCTCAACTCCGACTTGTCTCCCGATGATGTCCGCAGCATGTGCTGCCGGCTGCGTCTCGATGCCCGGGAACTACGGAAAAGAGGGGGAGGCCTCTTCGGCGCTAATCCCCTGACCGGCTCCGTAGGAGTGGTCACTATCAACCTGCCCCGGATTGGCTATTTGAGCAACAATAAGGAGGAGTTCTTCCAGCGATTGAGCACTCTAATGGAGCTGGCCAAAGAAAGCCTGCTGCTAAAAAGGCGGATACTGGAAAAATTGATGGCGCAGGGTCTTTTCCCCTACTCCCGGTTCTATCTCAGAGACGTCTACCAGCGGTTTGGTGAATACTGGGCAAATCACTTCAATACCATTGGCCTTGTCGGGATGAATGAAGCTTTACTAAATTTCTCCGGCTGCCATCTCGCTTCTCCCCAAGGTCAGGCTTTTGCCCAAGAGGTGCTGGATTTCATGCGAAGCCGCCTGGTGGATTTTCAGACTGAGACCGGTCAGTTGTTCAATTTGGAAGCAACACCGGCAGAGGGTACCTCCTATCGCCTGGCTCAGCTGGATAAGAAGGCCTTTCCTTCCATTATCACTGCAGGAAACGGCAGGGCACCGTATTACACCAACTCTACTCAGCTGCCGGTGGGGTACACAGATGACCTTTTTGCAGCTCTGGACCTGCAGGAGTCGCTTCAGACTCTCTATACCGGGGGAACCGTCTTCCATGCTTTTCTGGGAGAGCAGGTTGATGACCTCGATGCACTGAAAACTTTGCTGCAAACGGTTTTTACCAATTACCGCATTCCGTATTTTACCATCACGCCTACCTTCAGCATCTGCTCTAACCACGGGTATCTTCGGGGAGAGCAGGAATCGTGCCCAACCTGCGGAGACATCACAGAGGTCTGGAGCCGGGTGGTGGGCTTCTACAGACCCATTAAGAACTGGAACCTCGGCAAACAGGCTGAGTTTGAGGAGCGCCGGACCTTTGCAGTTCCGGAGGCAGCGAGATGAGAATTGGCGGGGTTGTGCCCCTGAGCCTAATAGACTATCCTGGGATGCCCTGCACCGTGGTTTTCACCATGGGCTGTAATCTCCGCTGCCCTTTTTGCCACAATCCCGGCCTGGTCTTAGATCAAGTCGGCAGTGAAATTGATCGGGAGGCAGTACTGAAGTCTTTGCGGCAAGGGCGCAGTAAGCTCAATGCGGTTTGCATCAGCGGGGGAGAGCCTACTATACAGCCGGATCTTGCTGCCTTTATCTGGGAGGTCAAATATATGGGCTATAAGGTGAAATTAGATACCAACGGCTCTCGGCCTAAGGTGCTGCAAGGGCTGCTGGATGAGGGGTTGCTGGATTATGTGGCCATGGATATTAAGTCTTCACCGGCGAAGTACGGGGAAGCCACAGGAGGGTTAATGGATTTTGCGGCGGCTATTCAAAGCGTAGCTCTTCTTCGCGCAAGACATATCAGCTTTGAACTTCGGACTACAGCAGTCCCCGGCCTCGTCAATCTGGAAGACCTGGAGAGCATCGCCCAGCGGCTGGGGCCCGTTCCCCGATTTGCTCTTCAGCAGTTTCGCCCCAAGGAGACGCTGGATCCTGCTTTTTCTGCTGTAGTTCCCTATCCAGCCGTCTGGTTCGAGAAGGCCAGGTTTATGTTGCAGGCGTGGGTGCAGGATGTCGTGATTCGAGGAATCTAAGCAGCAAGAAGTCTACCCTTTCGATTTGAGGTCCATTAGTTTCCTATATGTTGAAAAAGATTGCTAAATAAAAAAGACTGCTATTAGAGAGGAGTTAATGTCTATAGGTTGAACTAGTTCAAAGAGGACCAAGAAAACGACAAAGTGGTAAGGTTGTCCAGGGTTATAGCTTTCCCGTTGGAGGTGAGACAGGCCTAAGACTAAGTATCCCTTGGTTGCTGCATTGTCTATATTTACAACCGTGAGGAGGAAAGCAGCAAAGATGAAAACGATCAAGTACGTATTTATAAGTCTAATGGTTATTTGCCTCTTGGGCATGAGTGTTGTTCCGGTTTTGGCTGCCTGGCCAACGCAGAACATCAACCTCATCGTTCCTTGGAGTCCCGGCGGGGCCTCTGATTTGACGGCTAGAACCTTGGCTGTCCAGATGGAGAAAGCTCTTGGTAGACGCATTACCGTGACCAATACCCCTGGGGGTTCCGGTGCCATCGGCACCCAGGCTATGTTTGATGCTCCCCATGACGGCCATACTTGGAGTGGAAATGCCGACGGCAGTATCATTACTTACCAGTGTCTTGAGTACCTGCCTGATATAAGCCACCGTGATTACGCGTCCTTCTTAGCGGTATTCACACCCAATGTGGTCTGCGTTCCAGCCAATTCTCCTTATGATGACTTTGCATCATTCTGGGAAGCAGCAAAGAATAACAATCTGACCATTGCCTCTGCCGGAGTGGGAAGCAGCGGCCATCAGGCGGCTGAGATCTTCGCAGCCTATGCAGGGGTCGAATACCGCCATGTGCCTAACCAGGGCGGTGCTCCCGCGGTAACTGCCACTGTCCGGGGAGAAGTTGACTCCGTCATGCAGTTGTCTATGGAGGTAACAGAAATGCTGCGGGCCAAGCAGCTCAAGGCTTTGGCAGTCATGGATACGGAGCCGTTAACCATCGACGGCTACGGCACCATTCCGCCCATTACCAATTGGATCCCTGACTTCCCCGTTGTCGGTGGACGTTTTGGCCTGTTCCTGCCTAAGGACATTCCTGCAGAAGCCAATGCCAAGATAACAGAGGCCTTTATCGCTGCGGCTCAGTCCGAGACCATGCTCAAGTTTGCTGAGGAACGGGGTTCCAAGGCCATCTGCCTGTATGGAGATGAAGCAGCCCAGGTCCTGGAGGACGGTGCCCGTTTGATCAGCTGGATGCTTTATCGGGCAGGGGTTGTGGAGAAGGCTCCATCTGAGTTCGGTATCCCCGAGCCGTAGGGTGTACAATTCCCCGAGGGGTGAGAGTGGGCTTTCACCCCTCTTTTTTGCAAGTTGCTGCGGACGCTGCCTTAACAGGAGCTGAACCACAAGAGATTCAAATAATGAGGTGACTACGGCATGCAAAAAAGCGATTGGTGGTGTGGTTTGGCTATTATCCTAATTAGCCTCTTCTTCATCGGGGGCAGCTTGGCCATGCCATGGTCGGATAAAGGCTTTAATTGGAGTGGTGCTCCGGGTTTGACTCCACTGGTGCTGGCTGTTTTCCTCGGAATCACCGGAATTATCCTGATGGTGCGTTCCCGGAGGAACCCCGAGTTTTATGAACGCCTGGAGAAATCCCTGGCAGAGAACATCGTTGAAGAAGAGGACGCTCGCGAAGCCGAAAAACCAATTGGAGGAGAGCTTCCGGGTTTTCTCCAGTCCGAAAGGATCCGAATGCTCCTAGTGATTGTCTTGTGCGCTGTTTATACATTTCTACTCTTGGGTCGACTTCACTATATAGCGGCGACAGCCATTTTCGTGGCAGCCTTTATCTTGGTTTTCAGAGGAGCCGGTTGGCTGAAAAGCGGAATTATTGCCGTATTGGTGGCCGTCTGCGTCTGGCTGGCGTTTCAACAGGGACTTGGAGTCTTCTTGCCATGAGACTGGAGGTGTTCACATGTCGCCAATAACCTTTGTAACTGAATTCATTAAGCTGCTGGATCTAACAACCATTCTTAATGTGTTTTGGGCGACCGCGTTAGGGATTATCGTGGGAATGCTTCCAGGTTTGTCGGCCACGATGGGTGTCGCTCTTTTGACCGGTTTGACCTTTAGTTTTGCGTCGGAACAGGCCGTGGTGATCCTGATCGCTGTTTATGTTGGCGCCATCTACGGTGGTAGCCGCTCGGCCATTCTCCTAAACATTCCCGGAACAGCTTCCAATGCGGCCACTTGTCTAGATGGGTATCCCTTGGCTAAACGTGGGGAAGCAGGGTATGCCATCGGTTTGGCGACCACATCATCTGCCCTAGGTACCCTCTTTGGTCTGATCTGTCTAGGTATTATCTCGCCGCTTCTAGGCAAGATTGCCCTGCAGTTCTCTTCCTGGGAGTTCTTCGTACTTTCGGTGTTTGGCATCGTGATTTGCGGCAATCTCACTGCCCCCAAGGATCCCCTGAAAGGCTGGGTAGCTGGTCTTCTGGGATTATTGTTGTCTCAGATTGGCCAAGACCCAATCCAAGCATATCCCCGCTTCACCTTTGGCTCACTTCAGATGAGGGGCGGTCTATCTCTTATTCCTGTGCTTGTGGGTGCCTACGGCGTCGGTGAAATCATTGGGGTTATGAAATCCCCTGTGGGGTATCAGGTAAAGACTGAGATCACTCGGGTGATTCCCCGGTTGCGAGATTTGTTGCAATATTGGAAAACCATCATTCGTTCCGGCATCATCGGAGTTATCGTAGGGGCTATCCCCGGTGTCGGGGAAGATACCGCTGCTTGGATTGCCTACGACTTCGCTAAACGCTTCAGCAAGAAACCGGAGGAATTCGGCAAGGGTTCCCATGAAGGGCTAATCGCCGCCGAGACTGCCAACAACGCCTGTGTCGGGGGTGCAATCATTCCGGTACTGACGCTGGCAGTGCCCGGAAGTGCGCCGGCGGCGGTCTTGCTGGCCGCCATGTGGCTCCACGGGATTCGGCCCGGGCCGCTCTTGCCCATTGAGCAGCCGACCTTTGTCGCTACCACAACCGCTATCTTTTTGCTGGCTACTATTGCCATGACTGTCCTTGGGCTATCCTTTGTGCGGCCCATCGTCAAGATTCTGCAGGTTCCCCGCACGATTCTGATGCCCATAGTCTTCGTTCTCTGTACAGTGGGAGCCTACGCGATTAACGGCCGATTGTTTGATGTAGGTGTCATGTTTTTGTTTGGGCTCTTGGGTTATGTAATGCGGGAAAACAACTATCCAGCAGCACCCTTGGTTCTCGGCTTCATCCTCGGACCCATGGCCGATGACAACTTCCGCCGGGCGATGATCATAAGATCAGGGGATTTCAGCCCCTTCTTCACCCGGCCCATTTGCATAGTTCTCTGGTTGCTCACTTTGGCAGTCATTTTGAGCCGCAGCGGCCTATGGGATATGGTAAGGAGAAAAACCACCAAGGCAACTGGTTGAGGGGCTTGATGGGCTTGTTGAGCGGAGATTGAG
This sequence comes from Bacillota bacterium, assembly GCA_012510855.1. Lineage (GTDB taxonomy): Bacteria > Bacillota > Limnochordia > DTU087 > DTU087 > DTU087. The sequence continues at coordinate 8,170 of JAAZHE010000182.1, forward strand.
CAAGACTAGAAGCTGTGGCAGCTGGCCTGTTAAGAGCTTGCTATGGTCTTGTACCGGCGGGAGGAGTCGTAATGAAATTTGCCATCTGCAACGAACTGTTCCAGGGATGGGAGTTTGCCCGCACCGTTGACTGCGTGGCTCAAGTGGGGTATCAGGGGATTGAGCTAGCTCCTTTCACCTTCGCTGACTCGGTGGCCGACATTACCTCGGCGCAGCGACATGGGATTAGAAACACCGCTGAGGCTGCTGGACTTGAGATTGTGGGACTACACTGGCTGTTGACTAAACCTGAGGGGCTGCATTTGATGCACCCTGATAAAGAAGTGCGGGCTAAGACAATTGCTTATCTCCGTCAGCTGGTTGAGTTCTGCGCTGAGGTGGGGGGCTCGGTGATGACCTTCGGCTCCCCCAACCAGCGGCGTATTTTGCCGGGGATGACCCGGGAGACGGCGTGGTCCTATGCCGTTGAGGCGCTGCGGTCCTGTGGAGAGGCAGCTTCAAGCTATGGAGTGCTCATCTGTATGGAAGCTCTCCCCCCAGCTCAAACCAATTTCCTCAACACCAATGCCGAGGTTCGGGACCTAGTGAGGGCCGTTGATCATCCTAATGTTCGGATGATGATCGACGTCAAGAGTATGTATGTTGAGGAGATACCCATTCCCGATAACATACGCTCCTGTCAGGGTCTATTCTACCATGTCCATGCCAATGATGCTAACCAGCGCTGGCCGGGTTCAGGTGATGTGGATTTTCGGCCCATTTTCAAGGCTCTACAAGATGTAGGTTACCATGGGTACGTATCGGTGGAAGTCTTTGATTTCGCCGCTCCGCCGGAAATCATTGCAGTGGAGGCTTTGAATTACATGTCCCAATGCCTAGAAGATATTGGTGTAAGTTCGGATCAGTAAGCTGGATAGATTATACCATATGTATACTCGCGGCTTCTTTGGAACACCATAGGTGTGAAGTATAGCAATAAGGAGGCCGCATATGCAGCATATTCCAACAGTGACTCCCACAACCCACGATGTGACCCGAATCAACGCGGACATGCAGGCATTTGAAGGTAATTTCAAGTTGAATGTCGTTGGTTTTGATGAGAAAATGCCGGGTCATACTTCCCATCACGACATGATTTTCCGCCAGCAGCCCCGTACAGCCAAGGAAATCGGCAGCGGTATCAGCTTGCCCAAGGAAGTCCGGCTGGAAATGGGCCTAATGCTGGATGAGCATCAGTGTGCTTTGACTGTTGCTCTGCATCAGTATAACAAACGTCACTGGATGAGTGAAGGAGCAGAGGGTTTTATCAGCCTTCATGAACTGCTGGAAGAGCATATCGAAAAGACCATCAAACACATTGATATGATCGGAGAAAGGGTTGCGAGGCTGGGGGTGGTCCCAACTGCCCATCCAGTGACCCAGCATGAAATATCCTACATCAAGTGTGAGCCTGAAGGGCGCTACAGTATAAGGGACTTCCTCCGCAATGATTTAGAACACGAACTCAAGATTCAGCAGATGATCCGCAAGCAGATTGCACGGGCCCACGAACTGGGGGACTACGGTACAGTACAGGTTCTGGAGGAAGTGTTAGTGGAGCGGGAGGACCTGGGTTATCACTTGTACAGCGTGCTGGAGGACGATACTCTCGTAAGGGGCATGGAACACTTAATAGGAGAGTACGGCAATCGAGCAGGCGATCGACCCATGGATCCTAATACTCCCCTTCAGTAGCAGTTGTCGGCAATAAGCATAACCCTCGAACAACTACTCGCGTTAGCGGCGTGGTCTAACGTCAGACAACACAGTACCAGTGAGAACGCCGGAATGTAATCAGTAAGCATGAACCAATAGCCCTCCCACTGTCTTGTTGGGGAGGGCTTAGTGTTCTTGTCTTGAGGTCCAGTCCTGTTAGTGTTCTTGTCTTGAGGTCCAGTCCTGGTGGTAGGGTATATAATCAGATCTAGCTATAGAGACAGCAGATATTGATCTATGAACCGGTAGTATTCAATAGTGGGAAACTCTGATTGCACTTGCTTGATCCGATTCTGGGTGGCAGGGTGGGTACGGCTGTAACCCTGGCGCCCGCCGGTAAGACGATACTCCAGGTCTCTTAGTTTTGTCAAGAGAGAGACCATAGCTTCAGGATCATAGCCAGCCCTGGATATGTACCGCAGACCAGTCCGGTCAGCATCGTATTCCTGCTCCTTGCTGTAGCCCTCAGTGATGATATTCCCGATCAACCGGACAAAATCAAAACTGGTTTCGGCATTGCCGGTGGCCACAGCGAGGAATATGCCGGCTACTGTCAGGGCAACCTGCCGTTCGTAGCTTTTTACTGCATGGACATGGGTAATATGGGCTGACTCATGGGCAAGTACCGCGGCCAGTTCATCATCGGATTCCAGCATTTCTAGAAGAGGACGGGTAATGTAGATATATCCTCCAGGCAGGGCATATGCATTGTACTCCTTGGTTTCTAGAATACCAAAGGTAAACTGCAGATTGGGCCGCTCAGATACTGCTATTACCGGTCCCGCAACTCTTTCAATCCTGCGAATATCCCGTCCGGTATAGGTAACGTCATACAGCTGCTCCATATAGGACTTGACTTCATTGGCTAAGTTAGCCTCGATCCCTCGGGGCTTCTCCTCGGCAAATCGGCTGTCGTCCTTTGCGAGATTGGCCAGTGGAGCGGCTAGTCTGGCCACACCTTTGCTTTCTTCAAAGGGCAGGTTGGTGATCCTGCCGGATCTTGCTGAGAAGACCTGCAGGTGGTTATCTAGGTCCTTCTGGATCCAGACTATATGCCTGACCTTGAGAATGTCACATAAGCGCCGCATGGCAGCAGGACTTAGATATTGTACCGCTGTTTCCAAATCGATGATACCGGCATGTATTAGGGCAGTCTCCCTCATTTCAGCCCCGGTGAGGTAAGTGAAGTCTGATCCACTGGGAATATCCGTTTTGCGTAAGGAGTCGATGAGCAGCAGATAGTCGACGGTACTGCCGCTGTGCCGACTGGGCTTCTCTCGTCTGGCAGTTAGGGTAAGTGTTTGAGGCTCTTCGCCCAAAGTCAGATGGATAATCTGGGGCCTACAGCCCTTCACCAGCAAGACTGCCTTGTTTTCTCCCGTTGGGGCGCTGATGGTAAAATGGCCGGCGGTGCTGGTCTGGGCCATGGAACTGCCGATAACCAGTGCTGCCTTTGGCACAGGCCTTCCTTGTTCATCTACTATGGTGCCCGCTATCTTGATGACCTTGGGGGTTTGACTGCAGCCGGCCGCCAAGAAAGCCAAGACAACTAATAAGGCAATCCAGTGTTTGCGTATCCGCATAAATATACACCCCGTCGCAGCTGGAAGACAGCCAGGAGTTCCTACAGTACAACCTTTTCTCGTCAGTGCTGCTAGATCCTCCCTCGGCTGTGTTGCTATAACTTGACACTCAAGTCAGCCCCGCTACGGAAGCTTGTCTCCAAGATGCATGGACAAAAAAAGAAACCAAAGGTAAGCCGACGGCAGCTGAGGGCTTACCCTTGGTCTAGTTAGGGGTTCGGGGTTCAACTTTGGTTTTCTATCTATTTATCTAGGAGTGTTTCCCTTAGGTGATCAGTTGATTGCCGACTAGTTGCCGAGTAAAGCGCTGCCAATCGCATCTGCAGCTATGATAGCATCACGCACCATTTCCGCTGTTACAGGGAAGGGCATGTTGTGGATGGTTTCCTCTGGTTTGGTAGCGGCCTCTGCTGCCAGCATGAGCCGCTGGGGATCCGGTTTCTCTATGCCCAATTGCGCCAAGGTAACCGGGAGATTGACGGCAATGCAGAAATCGATTACCTCTTCAATCTCCTCGCTGGAGCGGCCTTCCAGGACCATCTGGACAATGGTAGAATAGGCCACTTTTTCCCCGTGATAAACCACGTGGGTTTCTTCCAACGCAGTAAATCCATTATGGATGGCATGGGCAGCTGCTAAGCCGCCGCTTTCGAAACCAAGGCCTGACAAAAGAGTATTGGCTTCGACTATGTACTCTAGTGCCGGCGTAATTACTTTGTGTTCGGCGGCCCATAGTGCCTGTTCGCTGTATTCCATCAATGTCTCAAAGCAAAGACGGGCAAGCTGGCGAGCTGCTAGAGTCTGGACGCCTCCAGCTGTAGCTACCGCGTTTGACTTGGCACAGGCCTCGGCTTCGAAGTAAGTTGCTAGAGCATCTCCCATACCGCTGGATAGGAAACGGGCTGGCGCTGAAGCAATAATCCTAGTATCCACCAGCACCAAGTCGGGGTTGGCGGGTAAGACCAGATACTCATCGAAAACACCATCCTCGGTGTAAAGGACCGATAGAGCACTGGTGGGCGCATCGGTAGCGGCGATGGTGGGGACAATGGCTACGGGAGCCTTTAGGTAATAGGCTACGGCTTTGGCCGTATCTATGGTTTTTCCGCCTCCGACACCGATTACCACATTGGCCTTGTCTGCGCCTAATTCTTGCAGCCGCATGACTTCTTGACGGGAGCTTTCGCCTCTAAAGGGCTCCATAATTGGATCCAATTGACCAGCCATTACCTGGGTCAGCTTGTCGCCTAGGAATTCCCTTACATTTTTGTCTACGATCACCAGAGGCTTATCACCGAGCTTACCCACATAGTCTGCCAGGCGATCCAGTGTGCCCGGGCCTTGTACGTATCTGCCGGGAGCAGCCAAGATTTTGTCCATAGTAACTCCTCCTAGCGATTGGTGAGCTGAAAGTCCATTCTGTTTAGTAGTCTCCCCTTTCGATAGGAGATACTCATGAAGAAGCACCGACGTTTTCCCTATATACGAAAAACTCAGCCAATCATTTACTTATTACCCACTTAGGAGTATGCTTGAAACAAGGAAAGATAATAAAATCTGGCAGACTATCCATGAGTTGGGACGGTTGGACCTGTCCCCATTGGCGCAGTGTGGCCTGATTGGGGGTGAAGAACGGAGTCTGCGTTCTGCATTATGGTGGGCAGATAGTAAAGAGGAAAGCCAGAAAGGATGGAAGCCAGAATGACTAGCTCTGTGCTCTTGGACAAGAGAATACGAATATTTGTGTGGTCGCTGATGATAGCATTGGTCACGCTGCTGGTGGGAATAGGGGATACCGCAAGGGCTAATGCGGATAAAACCTACATAGAGTTCATTTTCGATTCGTCTTTCAGCATGAACGAAGACGCCGAAAGAAACAAGTCCCGCATGGATGTGGCCAAAGAGGTAATGATTGACTTAATACAAAATCTAGAGGACCGACCCGGTTTGGAAGTAGGGTTCCGGGTGTATGGGGCAAGAAATACCAATTGCGATGATTCTGTCTTGCTGCAGGATTTCGGACCAGTGGCAGAGGTGAGGAATAAGATTATCCAGATCGTCCGTTCCCTGAAACCAAGGGGCAAGACACCGATCGCTTACTCCCTGGAGCTGGCTGCACTGGATTTTCCCAGCAAGGATAGCCGCAATATTATCGTATTAATCACTGATGGTGAGGAAAGCTGCGGCGGCAATCCCTGTCTGGTTTCCGCTGCCTTGCAGGCCGAAGGGATAATCTACAAGCCCTATGTTGTGGGGTTTGCCATGACACAGGCAGAAGAAGCCAAGGTCCGCTGTATCGGCACGTATTACAGCGCCAAGGACAGGAAAAGCTTGAGCGAAGCACTGGGCTCCATTATGAAGGAAGTTGTGGAACTGCCTGAAATCCGGCCGGCTAATCTACAAGTCAAAGTGACGTACCGGGACAGCGATATCACCAGCGATTGTCGCCTGGAGGTGATACGGGATGGAGCTAGAGCTGCTTTCTTCGACACCGGCAGTCAGGTCTTCCGTTATTCTGGGGATTCTGGGCCGGTGGATTTGAAGGTTACCTACCTTGGCAGTGTCACCGTCGAAAAATCCGTTACCGGTATCATGCAGGAACAGGGTCAGACAACAGCGGTCACAGTCAAGCTTGATGACCTGCTGGGTACCCTGCGGGTCAAAGTCAAGGCAGGCAGCCGGGATGTAACGACTCAGGCTGAGGCATCGGCTAGGGATAACCGACGTCAGCTCCCACTATCACCGAGAGGCGATTTCTTGACTGCCGTGATTCCGGCAGGGTTCTACGGGGTACAGGCGGTGTACCAGGGTAACAAGAGTCAGTTGGCTGAAGTGGACGTGAAAGCTGGGGAAATCACCGATGTCATCCTGACAGTTGATGTGCCTGGAAGGCTGGTCTTGGTGCCGACCTTCGACGGTAAGCCTGTACTGACGGACAGGGTGCAGGCCTGGTACATTAACAGTGCCGGCAATGAAGCAGGCTTTGCCGATGAAAACGGCAAACTAACCGCCACCGTAAAGGCAGGCGTCTATGGAATTCGCTGCGAGTATCTAGGGACTCCGCCTCAGGTACGGCGCTTGGAGAAGGTGGAGGTGGCAGCTGGGGAAGTCAAGGAGATCCCGGTCCCCTTCGCAGCCGAAGGGAAACTGCGGGTGAAGCTCACTGCAGATGGCAAGCCCCATGCAGCCGGTGATCCGTTGGTTATGGTCTACAAAGCCGGGGCGGCATTCGCTGGTGAGGCTTTGATAGCTGATCTGGAGCGAGTGGCTCAGGCTGTCTATGAAGGGCAGCTCCGATACGGCAAGTATGATCTCAAAGTAACCCGCCTCGGAGCTGGCTATCCTGACGAGGAAATACTTGATGTTGAGGTCGTCGGAGGAGAGGTCACAGAGAGGACTATCGAGGTCGGTGCAGCAGGCAAGCTGCAAATCAGGCTTAGTTCCGACGGCAGGCCTCATGGGGCAGGCGATCCGTTGGTTATGGTCTACAAAGCCGGGGCGGCATTCGCTGGTGAGGCTTTGATAGCTGATCTGGAGCGAGTGGCCCAGGCTGTCTACGAAGATGTGCTCAAGGCGGGAACATACGACCTCAAACTCATTCGTTTAGGAGATGGGTTCCCGGACAAAGAACTAGTTGGGATTGAGGTTAAAGGCGGAGTCGTCACTCAGAAGACAATTGAGCTGGGCGGGCTGGGCAAGCTCAGGTTGAGGCTAACCACCGGAGGGAGACCGCATGAGGGATACTATACGATAGTCGAGGCATACCAGGCTGGGACAGACTTCAGCAGTGATGCATGGGTGACCGACCTTCAGCAGACG